>NZ_JAKEUW010000032.1:0-57908 GCF_022398115.1 Vibrio sp. Isolate22
AAACGTTTATACATCGATAAACTTCTTCGTTTATACATCGATAAACTTCTTTACCTACATTGTTTTTCAAAATCCTAAATCGATACTTTGGTGTCCACACTATGTGATATTGACATCTCCAAAATACGTGGGAAGCTTGATTATATCTGCTCATGTTATTTGTCCTCTTTGACTTCGCTAAAAATCAAGGGAGCATTTAACATGGGTAGAACTACAGGCAAAGCCAAACTGAATGATAACCACCTACTGAAGTAGGTGGTTTAGGGCTAAAAACAAAAAAAGCGCCCATCAAGGCGCTCTTTTTTATGCTCTTCAAACTACGATTACTACTGTTTTTCGGGTTTGTTGTTTCGCCCTAGCATCAACAAACAAGGAGTCAGCACCAAAGTCAGTACAGTGGCAAACGCCAAACCACCGGCTATAGCGGTCGCGAGCTGTGACCACCATTGGGTGCTCGGCGCACCGAATTCTATCTTTTGATTAATCAGATCGATGTTCATCTCTAACACCATAGGCATTAAACCTAAGATAGTCGTAACCGTCGTCAGCATTACAGGCCTTAAACGCTGAACACCCGTTCTTAGAATCGCATCTCGTTTATCTAAGCCTCTTTTGATGAGCTGGTTATAAGTATCAATCAGCACGATATTGTTGTTCACCACTATGCCGGCGAGTGCTATTACTCCAATACCCGACATCACAATGCCAAACGGGCGTTGGAAGATCAGTAAACCAACGAACACGCCAACCGTAGAGAACAAGACGGCACTTAGAATTAAGAAGGCTTGATAGAAGCTGTTGAACTGAGTGATAAGAATCAAAGCCATAACCGCTAGTGCTACTAAGAATGCAGTTTGCAAAAAGGCTGACGAGTTCTCTTGCTCTTCATTTTGACCGCGAATACGAAAGTCTACGCTATCCGGAAGCCCTAGCTCGCTTAACGCCAGCTCGATCTTTGGTAGCTCGAGAGCAAGGTTATACCCTTCTTCCATATCTGCCATGATGTTGACGACTCGCTTACCATCAAGGCGCTTAATGGTGTCTTGCTTGTGGTCTGGAACGATCTGAGCAAAATTAGTTATCGGAACCAAGCCTGCCGGCGTTTTGACTCTTAGCTGGTCGAAACGTCCGATATCCCTTTTATCATTCGGATAACGCACCAAGATATCGACTTCTTCTGCTGAGTCATCAGGAAGATAATCACCGATCTTTAATCCATTAGTGACGAATTGAACGGTATTACCCACCAAGGTAGCGTCAGCGGCAAAACGCGCGGCATCGTCGCGGCGAATATCCACTTTCCAGTCGATACCATCTTTACTTGCTGTATCGCTGATATTGGTCAGTGTTTGATTACCATCCGCCCAACTTCTTACGATTTTTGCTGCCTGATTGAGCTGCTCTGGTGTTTTAGCGGATAGCTCGATAACCAAGTCATTTTCAACTGGTGGACCTGCATCTGGGAACTTGTATTCGATCTCAACGCCAGCGTACTGGTCGGTTTGTTGCTTTAACTCTTCAATGATCGCTTTCACGCTACGGCGATATTGCCAGTCGACAGGCGTAATCGAGATCAAACCAATCTGGTCGTCACCTCCGGTACGCGTATAAACGCTATCGAATTCTTCATGATTCAACATCACTTGCTCAAGATCACGCATGATGTCATCTTTCTCTTGAATAGAGAGATCACCATGAGAGCGCACTTTAACGTTAAAGAATGGCGGATCGACCTCTGGGAAAAACTCGGCACCTAAGCCAGCTTTGGAGTAAGTAAATCCGACTGCAACCGCAAGCAATATCGCGCTAAAGAGAATTTTAAACGGATGTTTAATCGCTAAAGAAAGTGTGTGGTAATACGCCTTAGTTAAGCCTGTCGCTTGAGAAAAGTCGCCGTTATGCAGGGCGACCATTCGAGCTTGATTCTGAGGCGAAACGTACTGAGGCTTACCAATCAAGCCACCTAAAACGGGCACAAATAACAGCGCCATAATCAATGAAGCCGTCAAAGTCGCGATCAGGGTTAGTGGTAAGAACTTCATAAATTCGCCCGTCACGTCAGGCCAGAACAACAGCGGAGCAAACGCCGCTAAAGTCGTTGCGGTAGAGGCGGTAATCGGCCATGCCATCCGCTTGGCTGCATCTCGGTAGGCATCTTTACGCCCTTCTCCCTCTTGCATCCGCCTATCTGCAAATTCAGTCACCACAATAGCGCCGTCCACCAGCATTCCGACTGCCATAATCAGCGAAAACAGCACTACGATGTTAACGGTCAAACCGAATACCGAGAGGACGAGTAATCCTGTCAGGAATGAACCGGGAATAGAAATACCCACTAGCAAAGCAGTACGCACACCAAGAATAGCTATGATAACGATCACCACCAGAATAATGGCGGATAAGATATTGTTTTGCAGATCATTGAGCATGATCTTCACATCTTTAGATTCATCCTTGGTGTACTTAACGAGTAAATTATTTGGCCATTCAGCTTGCTGCTGAGCGCTAGCCATTACCGCTTTCACCAGCTCTACCGTTTCAATGATGTTCTCACCAGCACGCTTCTTGATATCCAAGACCACGGCAGACTTACCATCTAAGCGAGCGAAGCTCTCTGGATCTCTAAACGCTCGGCGTACTGTCGCCACATCACCAAAAGTAACGACCTGTTTACCATCCACTTTGATCGGTAACTCAAGCACATCTTTTAAAGAGTTAAACACCGAAGGCACTTTGACTGAGAAACGGCCATAACCCGTATCAACAAAACCGGCGGCAACCACCCGATTATTCAATGCAATCAGGTTATAGATATCCGCTTGGTCTAGGCTGTAACTTTCCATAAGCAGAGGATCAACGATGATTTCAACGATGTCTTCTCGATCACCTGCAATATCGACCTCTAGTATTTGGCGATAGCTCTCTAGTTTATCTCCTAGCTCTCGGGCAATTTGTACAATGGTGCGTTCAGGAACGGTGCCGAATAACACGACAGATAGCACTGGGTCCTCAGAAGCGAGGGTTACTTCATTAACGGTCGGCTCATCACTGTCTTCTGGAAGTTTTGGTTTGGCAAGATCAACGGCGTCACGTACATCTGCCATCGCTTTGGTAAGATCAACCCCAACATTAAATTCCAACACCACAGAAGCATGCCCTTCTGCGGCAGTTGAATTCATCTCTTTTACGCCTTCAATGGATCTAAGCTCTTGCTCGATAGGTCGCACCAACAAGCGTTCAGCATCGGTTGGCGATATCCCTTGGTGCCCAACGGAAACGTAGATAATCGGGATAGTGATATCTGGACTCGATTCTTTGGGGATCGTGATATAGGTAATAACACCAGAGACCAAAATGAGTGCCAACAGAGAAAGCATGGTGCGAGCACGAGACAAGGCTGCATCAATAATTGAATACATCGATTACCTCCTACTCAGCCGCTGAACTTGAGAGATCAGCACCTTGCCCAACTGCAATCACCGAATCACCATCACGAACAAAGCCTTGTCCAACTGTGATAATGTCAACCTGTTGCCCTAAGCCAGTGAGCCACACGCCATCTTGCTCTGCCTTAACGAGCTGTATACCGACAAATTTCACGCTTGGTGTATCACCGACTGACACCAATGTTTTAACCCCGAGATTTCCGGCTTCATCCAATGCCAGCATCGCTGGTGTCACCTTAATAGCATCTCGTGTTTCTAGATTGAGCTTCACTTCAGCGCTCACACCTGCGGGCAGTAGGCCTTTAGAGTTATCGATTTCAATTTCGATTGGGAAAGTATTGGTAGAAGCTGAAGAGATTCGAGACACATAACGCAATCGCCCTTCCACTTCATCTCTGCCAAGTAGACGAACTAATGCGTCTTGATTAACTAACAGATGCTGAATATGACGCTCACTGACGTCCGCTTCAATCACCAGAGGGTCGAGGTCAATCACACTAGCAACGGGGTCACCGACTCCAACGAAATCACCGAGCTCGACCATTAAATCTTGAACCACACCCGAGAAAGGCGAAGTAATCACAGTATTCTTTAAAGCCAACTCCGCATTGCGCATCATAGCTTTCGCTTCTGTTAACGAAGCCTCTGCAGTGGTGTAAGCAATTTCCCCTTGCAGCCCTCTTTTCTTAAGTGACTGCGCCGCTTTAAATTCTTTCTGCTTTAGGCGATATAGAGCCGATGCCCGTTCTAGCTGTATTTCCAAGTCGCCTTTATCGATCTGAGCAATGGCTTGGCCTGCTTTAACGGTATCACCCTTGGCAACGTTCAGCCTGACGACCTTTCCTGCAACTTCTGCGCCTAGGCGTGCGTGTCGATCTGGTGCTGTTCGACCGTATAAATCAATGGTTCTAAATGTGGGTAATGACGTAAATGTTTGGTAAGAAACCTTGGCTAATGGAATCTCTGTCGCTTTTCGCTCAGGCGACTCTTCGGCTTGTCCCACACCTAAACCCAGCCAGATAGAAAGCAGTATGACCAAAGTAAGAGAGACCAACCACGGCTGCTTAAGTTTCTGAAAAATTGGCGAATTAGAAAATAGAGTGGGCATAGCAAATCCTTTTCTGGCGCATTAGGCGCGTAAATTAGCTCAGTCGCATCGTGTGCAACTTCCTGATGCACATGAGTAACCTTAACAGACCAAGGACAAATGAAGTTGGACACTATCGACAGTTTGAAAAATATGCCGTGTACTAAATGGGAAGTGAAAATGTAGGGTGTAAAAAACAAAAACGCCGAACATAAGTCCGGCGTTTACGATGCTTCGAATATGGCTTTCAATTAAGCGACGTTAATCTCGGCCTATACGCTGAATGATGCACCACAACCACATGTAGTTGTTGCATTTGGGTTGTTCACAAAGAAACGTGCGCCTTCTAGGCCTTCTGTGTAATCAACCACACCACCCATTAGGTATTGTAGGCTCATTGGATCGACAACCAGTGTTACACCACTGTTTACAATAGTAGTGTCGCCATCATTTACTTTTTCATCGAATGTGAAGCCGTATTGGAAACCACTACAACCACCACCTGTAATGTATACACGCAGTTTTAGCTCTGGGTTTTCTTCTTCAGCAATCAGCGTTTGTACGCGGGTAGCTGCTGCATCAGAAAAAGACAATGGGATATTTGCTTCGCTCACGACAACCTCTCTTACCTGTGTCAAAAACAACATGATACAAATCTAATTCGAGACCATAGTTGTTGAGTATTTTCTTATATTCTGCTGATTATCCAATACCTGACTGAAACGTTCAAGTATTCACCACCTGATCGCCGTTTTTCCTGCTAAAAACTCATCAAATAAAAACAAAATGAATGTGCAACCACACAAAATAATCAGATTCGGGCGATTATATCAGCTAAACCATTCCTAGTTGGATTATGGATAGGTACAATGCCTGCCAATTGGTCCGACAGTCAAAAGAGGATATATCAATGACCAAATCAGCAGAGCTGTACGAAAAAGCACAGCAAACTATTCCTGGTGGCGTAAACTCTCCAGTTCGTGCATTCAATGGCGTAGGTGGTTCTCCAATCTTCGTTGAACGCGCTGATGGCCCACTTATTTTTGATGCTGATGGTAAAGCATATATCGACTACGTTGGCTCTTGGGGTCCAATGATCCTTGGTCACAACCACGCTGTTATCCGTGATGCTGTAATTGAAGCAGCTCAACGCGGTCTTAGCTTCGGTGCTCCAACTGAAACTGAAATCAAAATGGCTGAGCTTGTGTCTGAAATGGTTCCTTCAATGGAACAGCTACGTATGGTTAGCTCAGGTACTGAAGCAACGATGAGTGCTATTCGCCTTGCTCGTGGCTTTACTGGTCGTGACAAAATTCTTAAGTTTGAAGGCTGCTACCACGGCCACGCAGACAGCCTACTTGTAAAAGCAGGTTCTGGCGCTCTGACTCTTGGTCAGCCAAGCTCTCCAGGCGTACCAGCAGACTTCGCTAAGCACACACTAACGGCAACATTCAACAACCTAGACTCTGTACGTGAGCTGTTTGAAGCCAACAAAGGTGAGATCGCTTGTATCATCGTTGAGCCAGTAGCGGGTAACATGAACTGTATCCCACCAGTAGAAGGCTTCCACGAAGGTCTACGTGAGATCTGTGACCAAGAAGGCGCGCTACTGATCTTTGATGAAGTGATGACAGGTTTCCGTGTTGCTGAAGGCTGTGCGCAGGCTTACTACAACATCAAGCCAGACCTAACGTGTCTTGGTAAAGTTATCGGTGGCGGTATGCCAGTGGGTGCTTTTGGTGGTCGTAAAGACGTAATGCAGTACATCGCACCAACGGGCCCAGTTTACCAAGCTGGTACTCTTTCAGGTAACCCAGTAGCAATGGCTGCGGGCTATGCATGTCTGAACCTTCTTCGTGAAGAAGGCAACGAGAAGCGTCTAGCATCAAAAACTAAGCAGCTAGCGAATGGCTTCAAGCAACTTGCTGACAAGCACGGCATTCCAATGCTAGTTCACCAAGTTGGTGGCATGTTTGGTTTCTTCTTCACAGAACAAGAAGCTGTAACTTGCTACGAAGATGTAACTAAGTGTGATGTAGAACGCTTCAAGCGCTTCTTCCACCTAATGCTAGATCACGGCGTATACCTTGCACCTTCTGCATTCGAAGCAAGCTTCACATCTCTTGCTCATGGTTCAAAAGAGATTGAAGCGACACTAGAAGCCGCTGACCGTTCTCTTGCTATTATTGCTGCAGAAAGCAAATAATCAAAAGCGCGAATAAGTCGCTAACTGATTGAATTTAGGGCTGCATTAACGCAGCCCTTTTTAATGGATAGCACTAAGCTTGCAAGGGAAACTCCCTCTATCACATCCGTCGACCTATGTCGGCAAAGTGCTTAACGTTCCCAGAACAAGAAAACCAACAGCATCAGCGTACCAAGGAACATTCTGAACCAAGGGAGCTCTTTTTTCGTTTGCTGCTCTTCATCTTGGCATTTCTTATCTTTATTACAGCATCCCATTATCAAAACTCCTCATTGCTAACTCTCTGTTTTGCAGCCATTATAAACTCAGAACGCAAATATAGAGACCATTACCGTGTCAGAAAAAATTAAAATCAATTCCAGTCACTGGGTAATCATCATTGCGCTGCTCGCCGCGGCTTATGCTTGTTACCTACTTATAGAACCTTACGTTAATTCAATCGTGATGGCCTTCATCATTTCATTGTTAATGTTTCCGATCCATGAGTGGCTTGAAAAGAAGATCCCAAATAAAGCAAACCTCGTCTCATTGCTATCTTGTGTGATCTTAACCTTTATTATTGTTATCCCTTTACTGGCAGTATTTGCAGCGATCGTGCAGCAAGGCTCTCTATTTTCTCAGAACACCTATCAATGGGTCACCCATGGCGGGATTCAAACCCTATTTGAGCACCCTATCGTAGTTAAAGCGCTATCTTTCATTAATAACTACCTGCCTTTCGATAACATTGAACCGAAAGCTATTGCACAAAAAGTTGGCGAGTTCGCGACGAGCTTTGGCTCTAAGCTTGTCGGCATTAGTGCGAAGATCCTTGGTGATGCGACCAATTTCTTGATGGACTTCTTCTTGATGCTGTTCGTTCTGTTCTTCCTACTAAGAGATCATGACAAAATCATCAGTGTGGTTCGCCACATTCTTCCTCTGTCTCGCAGCCAAGAAGACAAGCTTCTCGCTGAGATTGAGCAAGTATCAAAATCAGCAGTGATGGGATCATTCCTAACTGCAATCGCACAAGGTATAGCTGGTGGTTTCGGTATGTGGATTGCTGGCTTCCCAGGACTGTTCTGGGGCACCATGATGGGCTTTGCCTCTTTCATCCCGGTGGTCGGTACTGCGCTAATCTGGATCCCAGCGGCGGCTTACTTGTTCTTAACCGGTGACTCGACTTGGGCTATCTTCCTAACGGTTTACTGCGTGGCAATTGTTGGTTCGATAGATAACCTACTACGACCGCTGTTAATGCAAGGCAGTGCGGGTATGAACACCCTGATGATTTTCTTCTCGCTACTGGGTGGTATCCAACTATTCGGACTGATTGGTCTTATCTACGGCCCGCTGATTTTTGCGATTACCATTGTTCTATTTAACATCTACGATGAAGAGTTTAAGGACTTTTTAAATCAGCAAGACAAGAGTTAAACCGCTCTTCAATCACTTACTTGCCGAACGAGTATTAAACACTTCAAGCTTTGGGCGGATTATGCGAAAATCCGCCCTCATTTTTTGCTAACAATTCAATAGAGTGTCCTATGTCAGCTTATATTGCCCCAAGCCAGATTGCTGAGCGCCAACTTGCCTACTTTGAAGGCAAACATGTTTTAGTTGCCGGTGAGGCTGAAGACTTATTTCCTGTTGAGTTAGCAAAACACTGTGAGTCTGTTTCTGTATTTACTTCAAACTACAGCTACTACCGTCAGCTTGAAGTCTACAGCGCTATTCAACGTTTTTACGGTGCTGAGTTTACCGAAGAGACCAAAGCTGACTTAGTGATGCTGTACTGGCCAAAAGCAAAAGCTGAAGCTGAGTTTTTGCTGGCGATGCTGTTTGCCAAACTAGGCAAAGATACTGAGATTGTTGTGGTTGGTGAGAACCGCTCTGGTGTGAAAAGCATCGAGAAAATGTTTGCCGCTTACGGTAAGGTCGCAAAATACGATTCAGCGCGTCGTTGCTCTTTCTACTGGGGTCAATGCTTTGAGCAACCAGCCGCATTTGACTTGCAAGACTGGTTTAAAACCTACACGGTGAACATTGGTGAGCAATCTCTTACAGTTAAAAGCCTACCAGGTGTCTTTAGCCATGGTGAATTCGATGTCGGTAGCCAGCTTCTGCTCGATACTTTGCCAACCTTGAAGGGTAAAGTGCTGGACTTCGGTTGTGGTGCCGGCGTACTCGGTGCAGTGATGGCCTCTCGTAATCCTAATATTGAGCTTGAGATGTGTGACATCAGTGCATTTGCAGTGGCGTCTAGCCAAGCAACACTGGAAGCGAACGGATTAACGGGCAAAGTTTTCGCTTCTGATGTCTACTCTGATACAGCGCAAGACTATCAATTCATTATCAGCAACCCACCATTCCACTCAGGCTTGGATACGAGCTACAGTGCAACAGAAACCCTTCTGGCACAGGCTCCACAGTATTTAAACCGTTCTGGTGAGCTGATCATTGTTGCCAACAGCTTTTTAAAATACATCCCGATTATTGAGCAAGCATTTGGAAAATGCGCGACTCTAAATAAGACCACTAAATTCGCGATCTACCACGCAAACAAGTAGCCTCTCTAGCACAGCGCAGGGTCATTATCTGCGCTTTCTGTTCATATTTTTATCAAAAGTCTATAAAAGTGAGCTTTTGCACACGCTTTAAATACCACTTACTTGTCAAAGTAAAAAAACTCGTTAATTTCGTTAAATTGGAAACCATTAATTCTATTCTCTGTACTTGTTTTCGCCCCTTTTAGCAGTACATCAAAGGAAAGTAGTACCCAATTTATGTTTAGATTTTATCGTAAGCAGAAGTTTAAGCGCCTTCAAAACACCCTAATGCTGGCATTTCTTGTCCTTAGTATTACTCCAGTGACACTTATCGCGATATTCTTCCTTCAATCGCACAGTCAGGATCTTCAGGAACAAAGCACTTCGCACCTTGTTTCTGTTCGTGATACTAAGCAACAACAGATTGTCGACTATCTACAGGCTCAAGAATCCCAGGTGATGGGCTTTGTGCGCTCAGAACTAGCCAATGCCAGTGGTGGACGCTTCTATGGCTTGATCAATGCTTTCCAGCGTTTGGGGTTGGATATTGACGAAGCTCGCAGCAATGCTCAGCAACGTTACATTCAAGGTTCTGGTGATCAGATCAAAACATCCATTCTTCCAGAGTCGAGCAGCTATATTGGCAGTGAACGCTATCGCTTGCTGCATAAGCGCTACCATAACGCGTATCTAGAGCTGCTTAAACGCTCTGATTTTGACGACATTTTATTGGTTGATATCAACGGTAACGTGGCTTACTCCGTCTTTAAGAATGACGATTACGGCACTAACTTGCTAACCGGTAAATACAAGGACTCAAACCTAGGTATTACCTTCAAGCGACTAGCCAAAGACGTCACTGACCGACGTAAATCCAACGAAGATTACACGCCAGTTATTGTCTCTGACTTTAAGGGTGAGAACGGTAAACAAACTGCATGGCTAGGTGCACCTATTGTGCAGCAAGGCTATTTACACAGTTACGCAATGTTCAGACTGCCAATCAACGGCATCACTAAGCTGATTGCAGATCTAAACAAGAGCTCTAACATTCAGACTCTGCTCGTTGGTAGTGACCACTTACCTCGTAGCCTTGCTCACACGCAAGAATCTATCAATCTAAGCCTAGATGTGGTGGACAAAGCACTGGCAGGCCAAACCGATGTTGGCACATTCGATAACACCCAGAATCAAGCTATCATCGCAGCTTATACACCTATTGAACTCAAGTATGCCACTTGGGCTTTGATCGTTGAGCTTCCAGAAAAAGAAGCCTTCGCACGTATTCACCAGCTAGAAAAGATCTTCGTTATCGTGATGCTCACGGCCATCATTCTGGTAGTGGTTGCATCGCACTATTTATCAAACTTCATCACCTCACCGCTGCTTAAACTGACCTGGGCAGCTGAGAAAGTCTCTGCTGGCGATCTTGATGAAACCATGATCAATACCGAGCGCAAAGACGAAATTGGTCGCTTGGCTGTCAGCTTTGAGCGAATGCAGCGCTCGATTCGTGACAAGATGCAGCTGATCAAGAGTCAAAATGATGAACTTGAGGACAACCTTAAGACCATCCAGAAACAAAATGATGAGTTACAGCTAGCCAACAAACTCAAAGATGAATTCTTAGCAACCACCTCACACGAGTTGAGAACACCTCTGCACGGTATGGTTGGTATTGCTGAAGCATTGATATCAGGCGCGAATGGCCCTATCCCGGCCAACCAGAAATACCAGTTGGATATCATTATCAATAGTGGTCAGCGACTAGCAACCTTGGTTGATGACCTGCTTGATTATCACAAGATGCGTTACGGCAGTTTGGACATTAAGAAATCTGCCGTTGATCTGTCTGCAGCCACTAGCTTGGTGCTCGAGCTATCTCACCATCTATTGGGCAATAAACCGATTCGTATCATTAACCAAGTACCAAGCGATTTAGGGCTAGTGTCATCCGATCCTCAGCGCCTTGAGCAGGTAATGTATAATTTGGTCGGCAACGCCATCAAATACACATCAGAAGGTAAAATCGTTATCTCTGCGAGTGTCATCGACGACAACATTCGTGTGCAAGTGGTCGATACAGGTCAAGGCATACCAGCAGAGTACCTTGAGCATATCTTCGAACCTCTGATTCAAGCAGGCCAAGACGCCAGTAACTATCGCCAAGGTGCAGGCCTTGGTTTATCGATCAGTCGTCAGTTAATTGAATTAATGGGTGGTTCATTGTACGTAAGTAGTCAGCCAATGCTTGGCACTACGTTCAGCTTCACTCTGCCTTTAGCGACAGAAGAAGAACTTAAAAACTACAACGAATCAGGTAGCTACTCACACTTCAAGGCGCCTGATTTGATTGATAACACGCAGCAGGAAAACAGCGTCATCAATGAAAACCCTGATGGTCCGCTACTGGTTATCGCGGATGATGAACCCGTTAACCTTCGTGTACTAGACAGCTTCTTGAAACTAGAAGGTTATCGAGTACGTACAGCCTGTGATGGCCCTGAAACCATCGAGTTGATTGAAAAAGAGAAGCCAGAGCTATTGCTGCTAGACATCATGATGCCGGGCATGAGCGGCTATCAAGTGTGTGAAACACTGCGTAAGCAATATGACCATGCGCAACTACCGATCATAATGCTGACCGCGCTCAACCAAGCAGAAGACCGAGTACGTGGCTTCGAAGCTGGCGCTAATGACTATTTATCTAAGCCGTTCAACAAGCAAGAACTAGCCGCTCGAATCACAGCGCATCTATCAGCAAGTAAAGCTGAGCAGAGACGCCTTGAGAACGACCAACTACAACTCGAACTCAAGCACAGAGCGATGGTTGAAGCTAACTTGCTAGAAACTCAAGGACGCTTACTCGAGCAGCTAGAATCAGCGCCAGAGGCCATCATCTGCATTCGTGATGACCAACGCATTCGCTTTGCCAACGAAGCCGCAGCCAAACTGTTTAGACGTGGCCAAGAGCAACTCAAGCGCTCAATGGCCGACGAAATCATCGCACCTAAATACCTTAAGGTGGAACAAGCACACTACTGTGGCGATATCGACATCTATATAGATGACACACGTCAGCGCATACCAAGTGACATCCTCAAGTTACCTGAAGGCTCTGGGCTAGACACCATGTACATCTTCAATGTTGGCGGTGGTGTTAACTCAAACCGTATTAATAACCTTGAGACGGCTGTTGAAGCGCTTTCTAGCTATGCTTTTGAAGGTGATAAGGACAAACTGCAACAATTGAAAGAACTCGGTGGTGAATTTACTCGTCTTGCTGATAAAGCCACTGGGGAAGGTAAAAACAAACAAGAGTTAATGCGTGAAGTCTTAGTCGACGCGATGACCAACGCCATCCTTTACTGGGAATCGGTTACCGGAGAAACCAAGTTTGCGTTCGCAGAGAAGAGTGGCTTATGGCGCGTTTATCTCGACAGAAGCACGCTACAAACGCGAACGTTAGACAAATATCTACGTGTAGAAACGCTGCCTAAAACACCTCGCTGGCGAACAGTTCTAAGCTCTATCGAGTTCATTCTCGAACACTGTAAAGAGCAGACACCAGAGAGAACGCACATTGAGATGCTCAGAGACAAACTACAGAAATTACTGACCAGTTAATCCTGAACTAACATCACTCTATTAGCCCACCTTACGTGGGCTTTTTTGTGCATATAAGAGTCGTAAAAAGCACAATTAGAGCCATTCACACCCACTTCTTTTACAGCTTTAAACAAGAGAAACATCACGCTATTTCGACGTTATGAGTATCCGCATCAGCTACCAATTTTCGCTCTATTCTCCACCGATTCTAACCGTAGCCTGACTATTTGTTGCAGTTTGAGAAGCGAGTCACAACAGAACGGCAGATTTAATTTTCTCGGAAAATTTAACGTGAAATTAGTAAGTGACCAAGATCTACAATTAGATTAAATTAGAAACAACCGCCATCTTTAAAAACACCTGATGTAAGTAACCACTCACATACAATATTCAACACTCAACTAGTTGCGAGTCACATCACCCTAACAATTACGAACAAAAAACCACCAAAGCGCCCTATTTTGACGTTAATGACGTGAGGTTATCTGTTTTTAACGTTTTTGACGGGAAACGAGTTTGATTAATTCATCGATAAGGTGTTTTCTTACTCCTGCCAAAGGCCTACAGGCCACTCTTACCACTTCTCAGAAACAGCGATGAATCTGGAGCAACGAAGAAGAGGTAGGCCTTTAACCAGAGTGTGTATCTACTAACCAATTAGCGATAGATAACATTCAATCCATTAGTGAAATGAAAGCAAATAGTAAGGAACAGCTATGCTTGCCAATATAAAAAAAACAGCACTAGCAACAGCAATTATTGCAACTGCTACGACAGGTTTTGCATCAGTAGCAACAGCTGCAGAACGCAGCGAACTGACTATTCACCCGAAAGAGTACACAACATTCGTACGTAACTTTAACCCGTACCTTGGTGCTACTAACCTTCATACTACAACTGACTTCCTATACGAGCCGCTAGTAGTATTTAACGAAATGCACGGTAACACTCCTGTGTTCCGTCTAGCTGAAAACTTCAAAATGTCAGATGATCTGATGAGCGTTGTTTTCGACATTCGTAAGGGTGTTAAATGGTCTGATGGAGAAACTTTCTCTGCTGATGACGTTGTTTTTTCTTTCAACCTTGTAAAAGAGAAGCCAGAGCTTGACCAATCTGGTATCAACTCTTGGGTAACTTCTGTAGAAAAACTAAACGACAACCAAGTTAAGTTCAACCTAACAGAAGCAAACTCAAACGTACCTTACGAGATTGCTAAAGTACCTGTAGTACCTAAGCACATCTGGAAAGACGTTAAAGATCCATCAACGTTTACCAATGAAAACCCGGTAGGTTCTGGTCCATTTACAGAAATCGATACGTTTACAGCGCAACTATACATCCAGTGTGCAAACCCGAACTACTGGGATGCAGACAACCTAGATGTTGACTGTCTACGTGTTCCACAAATTGCGAACAACGACCAATTCCTAGGTAAAGTTGTAAACAGTGAAATGGACTGGACGTCTTCTTTCGTTCCAGATATCGACCGTACGTACGCGGCAGCTAGCCCTAAACACCACTACTGGTACCCGCCAGCAGGTACACAAGCATTCGTTGTTAACTTCAAGCACCCAGATGCTGCGAAGCATGAAGCATTAAGCAACGTTGAATTCCGTCGTGCCTTCTCAATGGCTCTTGACCGTCAAACTATCATCGACATCGCATTCTACGGTGGCGGTACAGTGAACGACTTCGCATCTGGCCTTGGCTACGCATTCGAAGCTTGGTCTGATGAAAAGACTCACAACAAGTACAAAGGCTTTAATACTTACAACGCTGAAGGCGCGAAGAAGCTTCTTGCTGACGCTGGCTTCAAAGATGTAAACAACGATGGTTTTGTTGATACTCCATCTGGTAAGTCTTTCGAACTAATGATTCAATCGCCAAACGGCTGGACTGACTTCAACAACACAGTTCAACTAGCGGTAGAACAGCTAAACGAAGTTGGCATCAAAGCGAAAGCTCGTACGCCAGACTTCTCTGTATACAACCAAGCAATGCTTGAAGGTACATACGACGTAGCATACACAAACTACTTCCACGGTGCGGATCCATACACGTACTGGAACAGTGCTTACAACTCATCACTACAATCTGGTGACGGTATGCCTCGTTTCGCTATGCACTTCTACAAAAACGAGAAACTAGATGGTCTTCTAAACAGCTTCTACAAAACAGCTGATAAGAACGAACAGCTAGACATTGCACACGGTATCCAGCAAATCATCGCTGCAGACCAAGTGACAATCCCTGTGATGTCTGGTGCTTACATGTACCAATACAACACAACTCGCTTCACTGGTTGGTGGAACGAAGAAAATCCAAAAGGCCGTCCAAACATTTGGGCTGGTATTCCAGAGCGTCTACTTCATGTACTGGACCTAAAACCAGTTAAATAAGTAATCGTTCAATCCTTGCGGCGTAATCTCTTACGCCGCTTATAAAAATCCCCACACTCTCAATTGAAAGTATGGCGCTCGTCGTCAGGGGATTTTTCGTTCCAAATTTCGCTAGGAGCGACCTGAATCCAGAAACAGGGAAACAATCTGGGTGAGTAAGGTGTGAGTTATGGGTTATTTTTTAAGACGTTTGTCATTTTATTTTGTCGCGCTATTAGTTGCAGCGACGTTAAACTTTATTATTCCAAGAGCAATGCCTGGTGACCCAGTTACCATGATGTTTGCGAACGCTTCTGTACAAGTTACTCCAGAACGTATTGCGGCAATGAAAGAGCTATTAGGCTTCGTTGATGGCGGCTTACTAGTTCAATACGCAGCGTACATGAAGAACATTCTTAGCTGGGAACTTGGTACATCAATTCAATTCTACCCTCTTTCTGTAAACTCATTGTTGGGTGGAGCATTCGGCTGGTCGCTGTTCTTAGCAGGTACCGCTGTAATTCTTTCTTTCTCTATCGGTTCAATCCTAGGTATCTTCGCGGCATGGAAACGTGGCAGCAAATACGATGCCTTTGTAACGCCAGGAATGCTGATTCTACAAGCCGTTCCTCAAGTCGTTATCGCGATGATTGCACTGTTTACCTTTGCCATCGGCTTGAAGTGGTTCCCTACGGGTTACGCTTACACCGCTGGTACTGTGCCTGATTGGACAAGCTGGGCATTCATCAAAGATGTTGCTTACCACGCTTTCTTACCACTGTTCTGTGCTTCAGTTGTTCAAATTGGTGGCTTCCTAGTCAACATGCGTAACAACATGATCAACCTACTTGCTGAAGACTATATCACTATGGCGAAAGGCAAAGGCCTGAGCGAAAACCGAGTGGTATTCAACTACGCAGCACGTAACGCAATGCTACCAAGTGTGACCGCACTTTCTATGTCGCTAGGTATGGCAATCGGTGGTCAGCTAATTATCGAAATCATCTTCAACTACCCAGGTCTTGGCAGCGTACTTTTCAACGCAATTAACGCTCGTGACTACCAAGTACTGCAAGGTCAGCTACTTATCATGACGCTATTCATGCTGTTCTTTAACTTGGTTGCAGACATGCTTTACGTAGTTCTTGACCCTCGTCTTCGTAAGGGTGGTAAATAATCATGAAAGACTTTCTAAAACTCATTTGGCGTAACCCGATGGCCCTAACAGGCGTCATCATCCTAAGCATCTTTGTTCTTGGCGCTCTTGCAGCTCCATTGATCACCAAACATGCACCAGACAAGCGTACAGGTAACCCACACGAATACCCTGGCTTTGTTGTTAAGTCTGCACAAACTAGCCCTAACGGCTGGGTAGCACAAAACCTTGCTGACGACCGTCGCACACTGATTATGTCTAAAAAGGCTGACCACGTATTAGGTACGACTCGTATGGGCCGTGATGTTTGGTCACAAGTGGTATACGGCGCACGTGTATCGCTAGCTGTAGGCTTCGGTGCTGGTCTAACAGTATGTTTACTAGCAACCGTTATCGGTGTTTCTGCAGGTTACTTCGGTGGTCGTGTCGATGACGTACTAACCGCTGCAATGAACATCATGCTGGTTATCCCTCAATACCCATTACTGTTCGTGGTAGCAGCTTTCATCGGTGAGGCAGGGCCACTTACAATAACCTTGGTTATCGGCTTTATGTCCTGGGCTTGGGGCGCCCGTGTTGTTCGCTCTCAAACTCTTGCACTGCGTGAAAAAGAGTTTGTTAAAGCAGCAGAAGTACTTGGTGAGTCTCCAATTCGCATCATCTTCGTTGAGATTCTGCCAAACCTTATCTCTATCGTAGGTGCAAGCTTCATCGGCTCAGTAATGTACGCAATCATGATGGAAGCAACGATCTCGTTCCTAGGTCTTGGTGACCCGAACACAATCAGCTGGGGCATCATGCTTTACAACGTTCAAACCTCTTCATCAATGCTGATTGGCGCTTGGTGGGAATTGCTAGCTCCTTGTATCGCACTAACAATGCTAGTAACAGGCCTTGCCCTGCTTAACTTCGCTGTCGATGAGATTGCTAACCCGCAACTACGTTCTCACAAAGGTATGAAGCGTTGGAAGAAGCTTGCAGCTCAAGACAAACAAGAACGCGAACCAGAACTACCACCACAAAATGCACTTTGGAGCGGAGATAAATAATCATGTCTGAACCACTAATTTCTATCCGCAACTTATGCGTGGATTACATCACAGAGTCAGGCGATGTGCGTGCGTGTAACAACGTTAGCTTCGATATCGCACCTGGTGAAGTCTTTGGTCTAGCCGGTGAATCAGGTTGTGGTAAATCAACCGTTGCTTTCTCGCTAATGCGCCTTCATAAGCCGCCAGCTTACATCAGCGGTGGTGAGGTTATCTTCAATGGTGAAAACATCCTTGAATACAGTGATGACCGTATGCAAGCGTTCCGTTGGAGTGAGATGTCGATGGTATTCCAGAGTGCGATGAACGCACTCAACCCAGTATTACCAATGGAAGAGCAGTTCTGTGACGTAATCATGCGTCACACGAACATGACTCGTGAGCAAGCTAAAAAACGCGCTGAGGGCCTGCTGGAAATCGTAGATATTCACCCGAGCCGTTTGAGTGACTACCCTCACCAATTCTCTGGTGGTATGCGTCAACGCCTGGTTATTGCTATCGCGTTAGCACTGAATCCAAAACTGATCATCATGGATGAGCCAACAACAGCACTCGATGTGGTTGTACAACGCGAAATCCTACAGAAGATCTACGCGCTAAAAGAAGAGTTTGGTTTCTCGATTCTGTTCATCACCCACGATTTGTCGTTGATGGTCGAGTTCTCTGACCGCATCGGCATCATGTACTCAGGTGAACTTATCGAAGTCGCTAACTCACAAGATATTCTAGAAAACCCTTACCACCCTTACACCAAAGGGCTGGGTAGTTCTTTCCCTCCACTAACAGGGCCAAAGACAAAACTAACCGGTATTCCAGGCAACCCTCTGAACTTATTAGAGATCCCTGAAGGATGTCGCTTCCAAGCTCGTTGTGACCGTGTACATGAAACCTGTACTAAGGTGCCAACCAAGCTGCGCTCAATCGAGCCGGGACACTTGTCGAACTGCCACCTGTACGGTGACCCAATAGTACAAAGGAAGCTATAGCTTGCACGCTGATTCAGCGTGAATAACGAATAAGGCGGCTTCGTCCGCCAAAAAGCAAGCAAAGCGAATAAGGATTCTGGAGACAATTATGAGCAAAGATTTCGGTCAATTATTGGTAGAAGGTAAGAACGTCGTAAAAGACTTCCCAATAAGCAGTACCACCATTCAAACCCCAATGATGCGTGCGATTAACGACGTGTCATTCAAGATGTACAAAAGCCGCGGCCTAGCCGTCGTTGGTGAGTCAGGTTCAGGCAAATCAACCACAGCAAAAATGATCGCAAAAATGTACGCACCTTCGGGCGGTACCATTGAGTACAAAGGCCGTGATATTCAAGATATCTCAAGCCGTAAAGATCTGATGCAGTACCGTGAAGGTGTGCAAATGGTATGGCAAGACCCGTTTGGTTCTCTAAACCCAACACACAACATCTTCCACCATATCGCTCGACCACTGTTGATCCACAAGAAGGTAACTCCAGGCAACAAGAGAGAGCTAGAAGAGCGTGTATACGATCTTTTAGAACAAGTTGGCCTTATCCCACCAAAAGAGACAGCGAAAAAGTATCCACACCAACTGTCTGGTGGCCAACGTCAGCGTGTCAACCTTGCACGTAACATCGCGGTAGGTGCAGAAGTCGTTCTTGCCGATGAGCCAACATCAATGCTCGACGTTTCGATTCGTGCCGGCGTTCTGAACTTGATGGAAGAGATGAAGTTTGAGAAGCAAATGTCTCTGCTTTACATCACCCACGATATCGCAACCGCGCGTTACATCGCTGAAGACCTATCAGTAATGTACGTGGGTCACATGGTTGAATGGGGCGATACCGATGACGTTATCGCTAACCCTCAACACCCTTACACCCAACTATTGGTTTCAGCGGTTCCAGATCCAAAGAAATCAATCCATGACCAATTGGCCGGCAACAAAGGTGAAATCCCACTTTGGACGCCAGCATCTGTCGGCTGTCCATTCGCTGGCCGTTGCACTCACGCCATGGACAAGTGTAAAGAGCAACTTCCTGGTGTGACTCAATTAGCAGAGAACCACTTCGTTCGCTGTTACCTACACGAAAGCTAAACATTAAGACTGAGTTAGGGTCTGCGGGCCCTAACTACTTATATCCAAAACAATTCAGGTACCTAGCCACAAGAAACTAGGACCTTTGGAGAATATTGATGCTGTTATTGACCAACCATATTGGCTACGAATCTTCGGCTCCTAAGCAAGCTATTCTACAGACAAAAAAAGCGCGTTTATCAAGCTCCACTGTATTGCTAGTGTGTGCCGACAACCATATTACCGTGGGTAACTTCGACGTTGTAAAACAGGGTCGCGTAGCAAACTGGCATCAAGGGCAATTCTTCACGATCGACTTCAGCTCATTCACAGAGAGCGGCCGTTACTACCTACGCTTTGACAACCTTCGTTCAGAAGTGTTTGAGATTGGTCATAACCTACTAATGAACCACACATTTTCTGATGTGCTTCACTACTTTAAGTCACAACGTTGTGGTGGCATTTTTGATAAGAAAGATCGTCAAGCCCAAATTCTTGGCACCGATCGATACGTTGATGTACATGGTGGGTGGTACGACGCATCAGGCGATGTGAGTAAGTATTTTAGCCACTTGTCTTATGGCAATTACCTAAACCCACAACAGATTCCAATGGTAGTTTGGAACATGCTCAAAAGCGTGCGCTTAACTAGCAACAACCCAGACTTCCCTAAATTCTCAATGACACGACTAACGGAAGAAGCGCTATTCGGTGCCGATTTCTTAGTACGTATGCAAGATGCGGCCGGCTACTTCTACATGACAGTATTCGACAAGTGGAGCAAAGATATCAACCAACGCGACATCTGCGCGTACTCCACTCAAGAAGGCCATAAATCAACAGACTTGCAAGCCGGCTACCGACAAGGGGCTGGTGTGGCTATTGCAGCACTTGCCGCAGCGTCTGAACTAGACATATCGGGTAGCTACTCGAGCCAAACCTATCTTGATACCGCGACCAAAGGTTACTGGCACCTAAAAGAATACAACTTGCAGTACCTAAACGATGGTGAAGAGAACATCATCGATGAGTATTGCGCCCTACTCGCAGCCAATGAGCTTTACCGAGTAACACAAGACGAACAGTACCTTTCAGAAGCCAGAATTTGGGCTACGAGATTGAGCGCTCGCCAGCAATCTGATGACGCATTTGAGCACTTCTGGTCAGCCAATGCTGATGGCTCTCGTCCATACTTCCACGCTGCGGAAGCTGGGTTGCCAGTGATAGCCCTGTGCGAATACATCAACAATGAAACTGACGCAGAGCTGAAAGAACAAGCTCGCGCGGTTGTTGAACAAGCATGTCAGTTCGAAATCAACATCACCGACAAAGTCACCAACCCATTTGGCTACCCAAGACAGTACGTTAAGAATGTGGATGGTGATAAGCGCGATGCTTTCTTCGTCGCTCAGAAGAACGAAACCGGCTACTGGTGGCAAGGCGAAAACGCTCGTCTTGGTTCAATTGCAACTATGGCTTACCTCGTTCAACCACATATTAAAGATCGTGACTTACAAGAACGTTTGATCCAGCTTTCACAGAACAGCCTCGACTGGATCTTAGGCCTCAACCCTTACCACATGTGCATGCTTGATGGTCACGGTCATAACAACCCTGACTACTTACCTCAGCTTGGTTTTTTCAATGCCAAAGGCGGTATCTGTAACGGCATTACCGCTGGCTTTGAAGATGATCAAGACATTGCGTTCAATCCACCAGCACAAAAAGATGACATGCTTCAAAACTGGCGCTGGGGCGAACAATGGATCCCTCACGGTGCATGGTTCCTATTGGCAACCGCTGCGCAATTCAATTACCTAGCACAACGTAAGGAGCAATAATCATGACGCTTTATTACGTAGGTATTGATGGTGGCGGCACCTCTTGTCGTGCTCGTATTCGCGATGACCAAGGCACACTCATTGGTGAAGCGAAAAGCGGCAGCGCTAACATCCTTTTGGGTGTTGATGTGGCGATGAGCTCAATTGTCGATGCTATTACTCAAGCGGCGCAGCAAAGGCAACTCGATTCAAGTCATTTTTCAAATATGCATGTCGGTCTGGCGCTGGCTGGTGCTGAGCAAAGGTCAGCATGGTTCGACTTCATGGCACAACCGCACCCTTTCGCCAGCATGACTTTAAACACAGACGCTTACGGCGCTTGCATTGGTGCTCACAATGGCCAAAACGGTGCCATCATGATAGGTGGAACAGGCTCATGCGGTATCTACCTACAAGATGGTGAGCAACATGTCGTTGGTGGTCGTGAGTTTCCAATTTCCGACCAAGGTGGTGGCGCGGTGATGGGTCTTCGTTTGATTCAACAAGTCCTGCTTGCAGAAGATGGTATTCGCAAAAAAACGCCACTGACTCAACACGTAATGAACCACTTTGGCAATGATGTGGATGCCATCGTCGAATGGTCAAAAGGCGCTATTCCAAAAGACTACGGTCAATTCTCGCCAGTGATTTTTCAACTGGCTAACGAAGGCGATGAGCTAGCTATCGAGATGCTAAAGCAAACCGCCGCTGATATCGAAATGTTTGTACTAGCACTGCATCGCAAAGGTGCAGACAAGGTGTGCCTAATGGGAAGTATCGCAGAGCGTATTCTCAACTGGCTATCACCACCGGTACAACAGTGGATCGTTGAACCTCAATTTGACGCTATCGAAGGCGCATTGATGTTTGCCGGAAAACCACAACACAACTTGTATCAACAGGCTTAGCAGGGAAGTTATATGAATTATCGCATCGACTTAGCTGTTCTTTCTGAACAAAAAAATAACTGCCGATTTGGCCTTACGGTACATAACTTAAGTGATCTTGACGTTACAGATTGGTCACTCCACTTTGCATTTGACCGATTCATCCTTCCAGAGAGTCTGTCGCAAGGCGAATTAACTCAGGTAGGAAGCTTTTGTTCTTACCAACCAAGTGCCACCGTGTTAAAGGCGAACAACCATTACTACCTAGAATTCAGTATTCAAAGCGCCCCATTCCGTTTCTATTCTGATGGTCTCAATGACGCCTTTATACAAACGCATAACCAAGGTGAAACCTCGGTACTGCCAATAGCAATATCACCAATAGTGCTGGCTTCACCATATCGTGAGCGCAGCCAAATCCCAGAAGTAGATGCGGCAGCGGTAGCACTGATCCCCCAACCGAATCAATTCGAGCTGAAACAAGGCAGCTTCGCACTGAACAAAGCGTGCAAAGTTGAAGTTCAGTCTCACCTGGCCGAGAAAGCCAGTGCTTGGCTACAACAAGAATTACTGACTACGTTTGAGCTAGCGGTTTCAACAGAACTATCAGCAGAAGCTAGTGGAGATATTCTATTTCGCAGTAACCCGACTTTAGATGAAGCCGAGTACAAGCTAAAGATCACAGCAGAGCAAGTGGTCGTAGAGTCCGGCAGTCAATCTGGCTTCACGCATGCCGTCGCCAGCTTAATCCAATTGGTTCAACAACAAGATGCTGAACGCTTCTCTGTGCCATGCTGCAAAATCGCCGATCAACCTCGTTTCAAATACCGCGGCATGATGTTGGATTGCGCACGTCACTTCCACTCTGTGGAGCAAGTGAAGCGTTTAATCAACCAACTCGCCCACTACAAATTCAACGTTTTTCATTGGCACCTAACCGATGATGAAGGTTGGAGAATTGAGATTAAGCGACTACCTCAGCTAACAGAAATTGGGGCTTGGCGTGGTCCTGATCATGCATTAGAACCGCAATATACCCACATTGCAGAGAATTATGGCGGCTTCTACACACAGCAGCAGATTCGCGAAGTTATTGAATACGCAGAGCAACGCAGCATCACGGTGATCCCAGAGATCGATATCCCGGGACACTGCCGCGCCGCGATCAAATCACTGCCTGACATGTTGGTAGAGCAAGCGGACACCACTCAATACAAGAGCATTCAGCACTACAACGACAATGTACTAAACCCAGGCTTATCGGGTACTTATCAGTTCTTAGATATCGTTATTGAAGAAGTCGCAGAACTCTTCCCGAGTGAATTGATTCACATGGGCGCAGACGAAGTGCCACCTGGAGTGTGGACCAACAGCCCTGCTGCTCAAGCACTGATGAAAGAACATCAATACCAAGACAGCAAAGATCTACAAGGCCACCTGTTCCGCTATGCCGAGAACAAACTTAAGCAGCTAGGCAAGCGCATGGTGGGCTGGGAAGAAGCACAGCACGGCGACAAAGTGAGTAAAGAGACCATCATCTACTCTTGGCTCAGCGAAGAAGCCGCTGTGAACTGTGCTCGCCAAGGCTTTGATGTGGTTCTGCAACCGGCACAATTTACTTATCTCGACATGACCCAAGATTATGCACCGGAAGAACCGGGCGTAGATTGGGCTGCCGTTATCCCATTAGAACAAGCTTATACCTACGAAGCGCTTGCTGAGATATCCGACACCGACCCAATTCGTAAGCGGATCCGCGGAATTCAGTGTGCTCTATGGTGTGAGATCGTCACCAACCAAAAGCGTATGGATTACATGGTATTCCCAAGAATTAGCGCTTTAGCTGAAGGATGTTGGACACATAAAAACAACCGAAACTGGCTAGATTACCTGTCTCGCCTGAAGGGTCACTTGCCGCTACTCGACAGACTCAATGTTGATTACCGCAACCCTTGGAAAGCTGAATAAAACAAACCACAGCACACTCCCACCGAGTGACTGCTGATTCAAATTAAGGTGCTCAGTCTAATAAAACTCAGCATCACTATTTAAAAATTAGCTGCATAGATGCAGTTTGTTAAAAAGGAAATGACAATGAAATACGGCTATTTCGATAACGACAATCGCGAATACGTCATCACTCGCCCTGATGTACCTGCACCTTGGACTAACTACCTAGGTACTGAAAAGTTTTGTACTGTAATTTCGCACAATGCGGGCGGTTACTCGTTCTACAATTCTCCGGAATACAACCGTGTTACTAAGTTCCGTCCGAACGGCACCTTTGACCGTCCAGGACACTATGTTTACCTGCGTGATGATGAGACGGGTGACTACTGGTCTATCTCTTGGCAGCCCGTGGCAAAGAGCCTAGATGAAGCAAACTACGAAGTTCGTCATGGCCTTTCGTACTCAAAATTCAAATGTGAATACAGCGGCATTACCGCAACCAAAACGCTATTCGTTCCTAAGGGCGAAGATGCAGAAGTTTGGGACGTTGTACTAAAGAACAACACGGATAAGCCACGTACTATCAGCACATTCTCATTTGTAGAGTTCTCGTTCAGTCATATTCAATCAGACAACCAAAACCACCAGATGTCTCTGTACTCTGCGGGCACGTCTTACCAAGAAGGTGTGTTGGAATACGATCTGTACTACAACACTAACGACTTTGAAGGCTTCTACTACTTAGCATCCACCTTCTCACCAGACAGCTACGACGGTCAGCGTGACAACTTCCTTGGTATGTACCGCGATGAAGCAAACCCAATTGCGGTCGAAAACGGTAAATGTTCGAACAGCGCTCAAACCTGTTACAACCACTGTGGTTCTCTGCATAAGCAATTCACCATTCAACCGGGTGAAGAAGTTCGTTTTGCTTACGTACTAGGTATCGGCAAAGGTAACGGTGAACGCCTACGTGAAAAATACCAAGACACAGCAAACGTAGATGCTGCGTTCCAAGGCATCAAAGATCACTGGGACGAGCGTTGCAACAAGTTCCAAGTTAAGTCTCCAAATGAAGGCTTAGACACCATGATCAACACCTGGACACTATACCAAGCAGAAACTTGTGTGGTTTGGTCGCGCTTTGCATCATTCATTGAAGTTGGCGGCCGTACAGGTCTTGGCTACCGTGACACAGCTCAGGACGCTATATCAGTACCTCACGCTAACCCAGCGATGACTCGTAAACGTATCGTCGACCTACTACGCGGCCAAGTTAAAGCCGGCTACGGTCTACACCTATTCGATCCAGATTGGTTCGATCCAGAGAAAGCGGATGTTAAACCTTCGAAGTCACCAACGGTAGTTCCGACTCCATCAGATGACGACAAGATCCACGGCATTGAAGATACTTGTTCTGATGATCATCTATGGATCGTTCCGACCATCATCAAATACGTGATGGAAACCGGTGAACATGAGTTCTTTGATGAAGTGATTCCTTACGCAGACGGCGGTGAAGCGACAGTCTACGAACACATGAAAGCAGCACTAAACTTCTCTGCTGAGTACGTAGGTCAAACAGGTATCTGTAAAGGTCTACGTGCTGACTGGAACGACTGCTTGAACCTAGGTGGTGGTGAGTCGTCAATGGTTTCATTCCTTCACTTCTGGGCACTACAAGAATTCTTAGACCTTGCTAAGTTCCGTAATAACGATGCTGACGTTGCGAAATACACAGAAATGGCAGCGAACGTACGTGAAGCGTGTGAAACACACCTTTGGGATGACGAAGGCGGTTGGTACATTCGTGGTCTAACCAAAAATGGCGACAAGATCGGTACTGCTCAACAAGCAGAAGGTCGTGTACACCTTGAGTCAAACACACTAGCCGTTCTGTCTGGTGCAGTTTCTCAAGAGCGTGGTGAGAAAGCGATGAATGCAGTCGATGAGAACCTATTCTCGGAATACGGCCTGCACCTAAACTCTCCATCATTCGCGACACCAAACGATGATATCGGCTTCGTCACTCGCGTTTACCAAGGCGTAAAAGAGAATGGCGCTATCTTCTCTCACCCGAATCCATGGGCTTGGGTAGCAGAAGCGAAACTTGGTCGTGGTGACCGTGCAATGAAATTCTACGATGCACTTAACCCATACAACCAAAACGACATGATTGAAACACGTTACGCAGAACCATACTCGTACGTGCAGTTCATCATGGGTAAAGACCACCAAGACCATGGCCGTGCAAACCACCCATGGTTAACCGGTACCTCTGGTTGGGCTTACTTTGCGGTAACCAACTTCATTCTTGGTGTTCGTACAGGCTTTGAAGGCTTAACCGTAGATCCTTGTATCCCAACAGATTGGCCAGAGTTTGAAGTGACTCGTCAATGGCGCGGTGCGACATACAACATCACGGTACAAAACCCGAATGCAGTAAGCAAAGGGGTTGCCTCTATCACTATCAACGGTGAGTCAGTAGAAGGCGCAATCCCAGTTCAAGCAGAAGGCAGCGTGAACGATGTTGTCGTTGTTCTAGGCTAGTCACGCAACTTAACCAACCACTCTTGCCTCAAGCCTATTGGGTTTGAGGCAAAGAGACTAAAAGGATTTTCTAATGATTAAATTTGGTACAGGTGGCTGGCGTGCTTTCATTGGTGAAGAGTTCACCAGAGAGAACGTTCGCCTTGTGGCACAGGCGTTGGCAAACATCATAAACAATGAAGATGCAGCTAAAAACGGATTTGTGATCGGTTATGACCGTCGCTTCCTTTCCGATAAAGCTGCATGTTGGTTTGCTGAAGTATTAGCCGCTAACAACATCAAAGTCAGCTTCATCGATAAGTTTGTTCCAACCCCTATCGTAATGTTCCAAGCAAAAGAGATGGGCTGCACCTACTCGGCATGTATTACCGCTTCTCACAACCCAGCGGATTACAACGGCATCAAGGTGTTTATTGAAGGTGGTCGTGATGCTGATGAAATCATCACAGAGAAGATCGAACAGCAAATCGCAACTCTAACCAACGAAGACGTTATCCGTGTCGACTTCGAACAAGCGTTGAACGACAAAGAGATCGAAATCATCAACCCAATGAACGACTTTGTTGATTCGATCATTAACTTCATCGATATCGAGTCAATCAAGAAAGCGAACCTACGCGTACTGATTGACCCTATGTTTGGTGTAGCGAAGAACGCCCTGCAAACCGTTCTTATCAATGGTCGTTGTGATGTGGATGTGATCAACGATGGTAAAAACCCAGATTTTGGTGGATTGATGCCATCACCAAGCGCAGCTACACTCTATCGCTTGAAGCACTTGGTTGCCGCTGAAGGGTATGACATCGGTATTGGTACCGATGGCGATGCTGACCGCCTAGGTATTATCGATGAGAAAGGTAGCTTCATTCACCCTAACGAAGTGCTACTACTGCTTTACTACTACTTGTTGGAATACAAGGGCTGGAAAGGATCGGTAGTTCGTAATATCGCAACCACTCATCTACTCGATAAAGTGGCAGCCGATCATGGTGAAAAGAGCTTTGAGGTTCCAGTAGGCTTTAAGCATATCAGCTCGCAAATGGAAGCCGACGACTCTCTGATTGGCGGTGAAAGTTCTGGTGGTTTAACCATTCGCGGCCACATCAAAGGTAAAGATGGTGTCTTCGCATCAAGCCTACTGGTTGAGATGATCAGTGTAACGGGCAAGAAATTGTCTGAATTACTTGATGAGATCTACTCGAAATATGGCTATGCCTACACCGCGGAAGGTGACTGCAAATTCAAACCTTCAGAAAAAGAAGCGCTCTACACCAAGATCTACGTAGAGAAGCAACTGCCTGAATTTGAGTATGAGATTGAAAAAGTCAGCTATGAAGATGGTGCTAAGGTGTACTTTAAGAATGGCGGCTGGGTTATTGCTCGTTTCTCTGGAACAGAGCCTTTACTACGAATCTTCGCTGAAATGGAAGATAAAGAGACTGCGGAACGTGTTCTTCAAAAAGTGAAAGACTTCCTCTCTCTATAGGCTTATAGAGTGCAGCAGTTTTGTATGGGACTTAACAAACCACTGCCTTGTTAAAGCCTATAGGTGAAGAACTCTTGCCCAGTACTTTGGTGAAAGTACTGGGCTTTTTTATGCCGAGTTGACAGCTCAGCAACTAAGTCGACTTAAAATGCCAACACCCCTTTGGTGTCTACCTTCACGGTTACAGGCATGCCAACCTCTAGCGCTTCCGACGAAGTCGCCAGTAGCTTTTGACCATTGGCTTCAATCACATAACGACAATGGTCGCCCATAAATTGCTGCTCCAATACCGACAAGTTACTCTCTGTATCGTGGCTCGCGACAATATGCTGAGGTCGTAATAACAGTGCACACTCAGAGCCAACATCAATTTCCGTTTGCGCTTTTGCTTCCACTAAGCCCAAGCTGGTTTCGAATTCATTATCTGAAATACGCTGAGCATTTAAATAACTACCACCACCTAAGAAATCCGCCACAAACTTGCTTGATGGGTGGAAGTACAGCTCAGATGCTGAACCATACTGTTCAATCACACCATGATTCATTACGGCCATTTTATCCGCAAAGGCAAACGCTTCTTCACGACTGTGAGTAACAAAAATAGCGGTTACACCCTGCTTCTTGAAGATCTTGCGGATCTGAGAAATCAACTCGTGACGAACTTGGGTATCAATGTTTGAGAACGGTTCATCAAGTAACAGTAGATCAGGCTTGTAAGCCAAAGAGCGAGCAATAGCGACACGTTGCTGCTGTCCACCAGACAACTGATGAGGATAACGCTCACCATATTGATCAAGGTGAACCAACTCAAGCATCTCTTTCACTTTTGCTTTCTTGTCTTGCTCAGACATATCACGCAAGCCAAATGCTACGTTCTGATTGACGGTAAGGTGCGGAAACAGCGCATAATCTTGGAAGATCATGCCGATGTTACGTTGCTCTGGTGGTAGCCAATTCTTACCATCATCAATAGTCTGACAGTTAAGATTCATTACCCCATGACTCAACGGAAGTAATCCAGCAATCGCCTTTAGTAAGGTTGTTTTACCACAGCCACTAGCGCCAAGTAGACATACGATCTCGCCATGTTCAACTTCAAGAGAAAGCGACTCGAGAACCGTTTGAGACTCATACTTACAAGTCAGATCTTTAATAGATAATGCACAGCTCATTAGTTTTTTTGCTCCAAAGAACGGTTGACGATGATCAATGGGATTAGACCCACAAGTACAAGTAACACAGCAGGCATCGCAGCCAGCTCTAGATGCTCATCAGAGGCATAGTTGTAAACATAGGTAGCTAGGGTTTCAAAGTTAAACGGACGCAGCAATAGCGCTGCATTCAACTCTTTCATCGATTCGATAAACACCAATAGTCCTGCAATCAAAGCACCACGCTTAATCAAAGGCAAATGCACTCGGCGTAACATTTGGTTGGTGTTACAACCCATGGTCTTTGAAGCCATATCCAAAGACGGCGACACTTTACTTAGGCTACTTTCCACACTGCCGATAGCAACCGCAGAAAAACGCACTACCATCGCAAAAATAAGCGCGAACATAGAGCCAGAGAAGATCAGCCCCGGACGTCCCCACTCCATCACTTTCGCAATATCATTAATTAAGTGGTCCATGAACAAAACCGGCACCATCACACCAATTGCCAACACGGTGCCAGGTACGGCATAACCCATAGAAGCAAGACGCATGTATGCCTGACTTCTCTTACCTGGGCTTACTCGCTGATTAAAGTTCACAATGAGAGCAATGATCACACCGATGATCGCAGCCACAATAGAAACATATAAGCTGTTAACCGCGTATTCTCTAAATTCTGGAGTCCAGCTTTGACCGAAGTATTTATAAGCATAAATAATTAACTGACCAAGCGGGAACAAGAATGCGACACAGACTAACCCCCAACACCAAAACATTGCTAGCCATTTTTTCCAACCAGACAGGTCATAGCGAAAATCTTCACTACTACTGAATTGATTTTGAAATAGCTTCTGTTTACGGCGACTGTATCGCTCCGAGCTTAGCAATAGAATCACGATAACCAACATGATTGCCGATATTTTCGCTGCCGCGGTCAAGCTTGAGTAACCTAACCAGGTATCATAAACCGCCGTTGTTAAGGTGTTCACCGCAAAGTAGCTGACCGTACCGAAGTCACCGATGGTTTCCATGGCAACAAGTGATAAACCGACAGCCATTGATGGGCGCACAAGCGGCAAAGAGATGCGGCGGAAGCTTTCCCAAGGTGAGCATTTCAATAATCTAGAGGATTGGAGTAGAGAGACGTTCTGCTCCATGAATGCAGCACGGCATAGCAGGTACACATAAGGATATAGAACCAGAGAAAGTACAATAATCGCACCGCTTAGGGTTCGGATATCTGGGAACCAATACTCACCCGGCCCCCACCCTGTTATGTCACGCAGCAGAATCTGCACTGGTCCAGCGAAATCAAACCAATCGGTAAAGATATAACCTACGATGTAACCTGGCATCGCTAGAGGAAGTACTAGCGCCCATTGTAGGACCCGCTCGCCAGGGATACGGCACATTGCCATGATCCACGCTGAGGGAATCCCAAAAATCAACGACAAACACATGGTGCCGAACACTAAAACCACTGTGTTGTAGGCGTAGGTAGGCATCACTGTAGACATAAGATGAGAGAAGAGCTCATCCGTTTCACCAACAGCGGTTGTGAATATCGCTAAGATCGGAAAAACCAGCAGCAAAGCAATCACTCCACTACTGGTGTTCCATATATAATTCTTTTGTTTCATCGCTTAATTACAACGGAGAGGGATAACTCGAAAATGCGTTTGAAAATACATCTCATATCCTTTTAAAAACTAAGGGTAGTTATACCGATATCGCACTGTGACTGCAAGGCGCGAAGCTCAGAACTCACCAGTTCTAGGCGTTGCTTTGTATCAAAAAGTGACTTGCTTAAAAACAAAACAACCCCAAGTCCATAAAGTAGGAACTTGAGGTTGTTAATCAATCTAGGCTGCAGCCTACATCAATGGAATTAAAGGTCGAATTTAACTTCATCTAGAAGTTTGATTGCCGCTTCGTGGTGGTTAGCAATCTCGTCTAGAGAAATTGTATCTGCTTTGAACTCACCCCAAGATGCTACAAGCTCAGATGGTTTAACATCAGCTTTTACTGGGTATTCGTAGTTCACTTCAGCGTACATACCTTGTGCAGTGTTACCTGCTAGGAATTCCATTAGCTTAACAGCGTTCTCTTTGTTTGGAGAGTATTTCGCCATTGCCATACCAGAGATGTTTACGTGAGTACCAGTCGTCTCTTGGTTAGGGAAGTTAATGTAAACAGCATCAGCCCAAGCTTTTTGCTCTTTATCGTTAACCATCTTACCTAGGTAGTAGCTGTTACCAAGAGAAACGTCACATAGACCTTCTTTGATAGCTTTAACTTGTGCACGGTCGTTACCTTGAGGCTTACGAGCTAGGTTTGCTTTAACGCCTTCTAGCCACTCTTTAGTTTCAGCTTCGCCTTTATGAGCAATCATAGAAGAAACTAGAGATACGTTGTAAGGGTGCTTACCGCTACGAGTACAGATTTTGCCTTTGAATTCTGGCTTAGCTAAGTCTGCGTAAGTGAAATCTTCACCTAGACGGCCAACACGGTCACGTGAAGAGTAAACGCTACGCGTACGAGTTGTTAGAGCAAACCATTCGTTATCAGTATCTTGGTACTGAGCTGGGATGTTCTTCTCTAGTACGTCGCTCTCAACAGATTGAACTAGACCTTGCTTAGTTAGCTCAGATAGACGGCTAATATCCACAGTTAGGATAACGTCAGCTGGGCTGTACTCGCCTTCTTGAGCTAGCTTCTCTGCTAGACCTTTCTTCGCGAACTTAACGTTTACTTTAATACCAGTTTCTTTCGTGAACTCGTTGAACATAGGCTCAACAAGGAAAGGTTGACGGTAAGAGTATACGTTCACTTCTTCTGCCGCGATTGCAGCTGTAGGTGCGATAGTTGCACAAGCTAGAGCAGAAAGAGTTAGCAGTTTTTTCATTGGTTCAGTCCTTTAACTTCGTAATGATAACGTTTATCAGTTGCGTTATTATATTCATCATAATTTAGAAAACAATGATGAAGAACAAAAAAACCTGCTCATCCGAGCAGGTTTCAAGTAGGTTAAATGTAAATATTTGTAAATGTTACTTCACAGATACGAACTCTGGGTAAGCACCAACACCACAGTCGTGCATATCCATACCTTCTAGCTCTTCGTCTTCGCTTACACGGATACCGATTGTGGCTTTTAGGATTGCCCACACCGCTAGACTTGCACCGAATACCCAAGCAAAGATTACTGCAGCACCGAATAGTTGAGCACCAAATGTTGCATCAGCGTTGCTTAGTGGCACAGCCATCAGACCGAAGAAGCCACACACACCGTGTACTGAGATAGCACCTACTGGGTCATCAATCTTAGCTTTATCTAGAGCGATGATGCTGAACACCACCAGTGCACCAGAAACTGAACCGATAGCGACTGCAAATAGAGGTGATGGAGATAGTGGATCCGCTGTGATAGCCACTAGGCCTGCCAACGCACCGTTTAGTACCATTGTTAGGTCTGCTTTGCCCCAAGTGGTCTTACACACTAGTAGTGCTGCGATTGCACCTGCTGCTGCTGCTGCGTTTGTGTTTAGGAAGATTTGACCTACTGCTGTCGCGTTTTCAAAGTCCGATACCATTAGCTGAGAACCGCCGTTGAAGCCGAACCAACCGAACCATAGGATGAATGTACCTAATGTTGCTAGTGGCATGTTTGAACCAGGAATTGGGTAGATTTCACCGTTTTTACCGTATTTACCTTTACGAGCACCCAGTAGAAGTACGCCAGCTAGAGCTGCTGCTGCACCTGCCATGTGTACGATACCTGAACCTGCAAAGTCACTGAAGCCTGCTTCTGATAGGAAACCGCCGCCCCATGTCCAGTAACCTTCCATTGGGTAGATGAACGCTGTCAGAACCACAGAGAAGATCAGGAATGACCATAGTTTCATACGCTCAGCAACCGCACCAGATACGACTGACATTGCTGTTGCAACGAATACTACTTGGAAGAAGAAGTCAGATTCTAGAGAGTGATCCGCACCTTCACCTTGCGTACCAATTAGTGCACCAAAAGATGGCAACCAACCGCCTTCGCCGTTATCGACATACATGATGTTGTAACCAACAACTAGGTAAGTCGTACATGCAATCGCATACAAACAAACGTTTTTAGTTAGGATTTCAGTGGTGTTCTTTGAACGTACAAGACCAGCCTCAAGCATTGCAAAGCCTGCCGCCATCCACATTACCAACGCACCTGAAATGAGGAAGAAAAAAGTGTCTAGTGCGTAACGTAATTCCGTTACTGTTGTTAAAAGTTCCATATTAAATTCTCCAGTCCTTGAATTCTTAAAGTGCTTCTGCGTCCATTTCGCCTGTACGGATACGTACTGCTTGGCTCAGGTCGTACACAAAAATCTTACCGTCACCGATTTTTCCGGTGTGAGCCGCTTGGCTAATCGCTTCAACAACACGGTCCACGTTTTCTGCTTGAGTCGCGATTTCTAGTTTTACTTTTGGAAGGAAATCAACTTGATATTCCGCACCGCGGTACAGTTCCGTGTGGCCTTTTTGACGACCAAAACCTTTTACTTCTGATACAGTCATACCTTCGATACCGACATCAGATAGCGCTTCTCTCACATCGTCTAATTTGAATGGTTTCACTATGGCATTGATGAGTTTCATAATCGTTCCTTAGATTTATCACTTAGTCCGTTAATACTCTTTCTATAATCCAAGTAGCGTGCCAAAAAGTTAAGTTATTGATATTAAATAAATTTGGCTTTATACACCTCCAACAACGAAAAAGGTCGCACCATAATGGTGCGACCTTTTCACTATCTTAATGCGCTGGTATCAAATTGCTCTATATTTGGGCAATGCGCTCAATTGGGTATTCTACAATCCTAAAAAATCTACCCAGCGCTCCATCAGCAACTCAAAATCATCAATTCCACAAACCGATGAGCTTTCACTGTTGTAAAAGTCGAATTCGCTGCCCTCTTCCATTTCATACTCATGGCCGAGGACATTCTCTTGAACCGTTACTTCATCTTCATTGATCGATAACGTGATCTCTTTACCTACCATTGAAAGCTCATTGCTAAAGTTAGTACGTGACTCTTCAACAAGTGCTAACACCTGATCGATTTTACTTTTGTCTTTGCCAATCTCTTCTTGAAGCCAACGTCCAACGATTTCGTGCCCCATGCTGCATTTCACGTAGTACTCACCCATCAAAGTGTTTCTTGTAAATTCGAATTCCATAGTGGCTCCACGCAGTAACTGCAGACAGGGTTAAAAATGAGGCGAGAGTATATAGTGAAGTAATCAATAGATCGAGGGGCTCGTCACCCAGCATTCAGACATAAAAAAACGCCTTCTACGAATAGAAGGCGTTTAATTAGTTACTTCGTCAATCAGCGATTATGCTGGTTCTTGGAAAATAACCGTATCGGCTTTTTCCGTGTACTGACCCATTTTGTGGAAGTTCAGGTAACGGTACGTGTCAGCTGCCGTTGCATTAATCTTCTCTGCGTACTCTAGATACTCTTCTTTCGTTGGGATACGACCTAGAATCGCACCTACAGCAGAAAGCTCAGCAGATGCTAGGTAAACGTTCGCACCTGTACCCAAACGGTTCGGGAAGTTACGAGTAGACGTAGACATTACTGTCGACTTGTCTGCAACACGTGCTTGGTTACCCATACATAGAGAACAACCTGGAGTTTCGATACGAACCCCTGCACGACCGAAGATACCGTAGTAGCCTTCTTCTGTTAGCTGGTCTTTATCCATCTTAGTTGGCGGAGCCACCCATAGACGAGTACTTAGAGAGCCGTTGAACTCTTCAAGCATCTTACCTGCAGCACGGAAGTGACCGATGTTGGTCATACAAGAGCCGATGAACACTTCTTGGATCTCTGTACCTTGAACGTCAGAAAGAAGACGAGCATCATCTGGATCGTTCGGTGCACACAGGATTGGCTGATCGATGTCAGCAAGGTCGATCTCGATAACGTGAGCGTATTCAGCATCTGAATCAGCAGACAGCAACTCAGGGTTCGCTAGCCACTCTTCCATTGCTGTAATACGACGCTCGATAGTACGAACATCACCGTAGCCTTCAGCGATCATCCACTTAAGCATAACGATGTTTGAGTTCAGGTACTCTTCGATAGACTCTTGAGACAGCTTAACAGTACAACCTGCCGCTGAACGCTCAGCAGATGCATCAGAAAGTTCAAACGCTTGCTCAACAGATAGGTGTTCAACACCTTCGATTTCTAGTACGCGACCAGAGAATTCGTTGATCTTACCTGCTTTCTCTACGGTTAGTAGGCCTTGCTTGATGCCGTATAGAGGAATTGCATGTACTAGGTCACGTAGCGTGATACCTGGCTGCATTTCACCTTTAAAGCGAACCAAGATAGATTCTGGCATATCAAGAGGCATTACACCTGTTGCTGCCGCGAATGCAACTAGACCTGAACCCGCAGGGAATGAGATACCTAGAGGGAAACGAGTATGCGAGTCACCACCTGTACCTACAGTATCAGGAAGAAGCATACGGTTTAGCCATGAGTGGATAACACCATCACCTGGGCGTAGTGAAACACCAGCACGGTTCATGATGAAATCAGGTAGTGTGTGGTGCGTGTTTACGTCAACTGGTTTCGGGTATGCCGATGTGTGACAGAAAGACTGCATCACTAGGTCAGCTGAGAAGCCAAGACAAGCAAGGTCTTTAAGCTCATCACGCGTCATAGGGCCAGTAGTATCTTGAGAACCTACTGTCGTCATCTTAGGCTCACAGTATTGACCTGCGCGAACACCTTCAACACCACATGCTTTACCAACCATCTTCTGAGCTAGTGTGTAGCCTTTATCAGAGGCAGATGGGTCAACAGGCTTAGCGAATAGGTCTGTTTCTTCTAGACCAAGAGAAGCACGAGCACGACCTGTTAGGCCACGACCGATGATAAGTGGAATACGACCACCAGCACGAACTTCATCAAGCAGTACTTTGCTTAGCTCAAAGCTAGAGATCTCTTCACCGTTTTTACGTACAACGCCTTCGTATGGGAAGATATCGATAACATCGCCCATGTTCATGTTTTGTACGTCTAGTTCGATAGGTAGTGCGCCAGAGTCTTCCATTGTGTTGTAGAAGATTGGAGCAATTTTACCACCTAAACAAACACCGCCAGTACGCTTGTTTGGTACGTAAGGGATATCTTCACCCATGAACCAAAGTACTGAGTTAGTCGCCGACTTACGAGAAGAACCTGTACCAACAACATCACCTACGTAAGCAAGCTGAATGCCGTCTTTTTGAAGTTCTTCGATTTGAGCGATTGGGCCAACCGTACCTGGTTGATCTGGGTTGATGCCATCACGTTCCATCTTCAGCATCGCTTTTGCGTGTACTGGGATATCTGGACGTGACCATGCATCAGGTGCAGGAGATAGGTCATCGGTGTTCGTTTCACCAGTGACTTTGAATACTTTTACTGTGATTTTTTCAGCGACTTTGTCTTTCGCTGTGAACCATTCAGCATCAGCCCAAGATTGAAGGACTTTTTGCGCTGATTCGTTACCAGCTTTTGCTTTCTCTTCTACGTCGTAGAACGCATCAAACATCAGTAGAGTATGAGATAGTGCTTTCACAGCGATTGGAGCAAGCTCAGCATCATCAAGTAGAGATACTAGAGATTCGATGTTGTAGCCACCTTGCATAGTACCAAGCAATTCTGCAGCTTTTGCTTTGCTTACTAGTGGAGATGCTACTTCACCTTTAGTGATAGCCGTTAGGAAGCCCGCTTTTACATAGGCAGCTTCATCTACGCCTGGTGGAATGCGGTTTTCTAGTAGGTCAAGAATAAACTCTTCTTCACCTTGAGGTGGGTTCTTCAGAAGTTCAACTAGGCCAGCTACCTGCTCAGCATCTAGTGGTTTTGGAACAACTCCTTCGGCAGCACGTTCTTCGACGTGTTTACGGTAGGCTTCAAGCACGACTTTTTCCTCTCATTGCGGTTCACTTCTCACCTTCATAATTGTTAGTAAAATAAAGAAGTGAACATCCTTGGAAACTTGGCTCTCCATTGCCATTTTTGTCATTCAATTTGTATTGATGAGCGGCGTCATAGAGGCCAAACTGTGGGCGGTAGAATAGCAAATTTAACGTTAAATTAAAATCTTATCATTTTGACCAACATAGCAAGTTAAGACGAAAGTCCCACTATTTTTGCCTATTTACGCACTAAAATGACGACTCTACGCATGATTATTTGTAAGACGTACCAACAATCAAGTAAACCGAATCGAAGTTATCTTCCGTGCGTCCATAAGCCAAGATGATTGGCCCAATTGGGGAATCGACACCCGCGAAAACCGAACCTGCGGTGTACATTGGAGCTTCATTAAGCTTCAAATCATTGTTCGACCAAACGCCACCATGTTCGATGGATGCGCCTATATAGAACGGCGATTCAAAGAGACCGAAGTCATTCTCAAACCACTTATAGCGATAGATCAGACTGGTGTACGCTAAATTCTGACCGATCAAGCTGTTTCTCGGGATACCTGATAGATTCAGGAAGCCGCCTAGCTCTTTCGGATCGATAGGAAAAACTGAGTTCTTGCTCTCTACAATGCCGTAATCGACTTTTCCGACTAAAGTATGCTTTTCATAGCTTTTTGCAGCCATTAGATTGGCTGAGAACTCATAGACGGTATCACTTCCAGAGGCTAACTCATCATCTCCTATCGAGCTGTTATTCTCAAAGTCATCATGAGAGACAAGGTACTCTAAATCAACGAAGTAACCTTCGGTTGGCAAACTGAAGTTGTCTAAGGTATCCAATCGATAACTGATGAAACCGCCAACGCGATTGTAACTACCACCACCCAGTGAAGGTAACGAGGCTACTTCTACATCACCATCGGTATAGCGAACACCAAACTTAAGTTCTTGCCACAGAGTCGGTTGATAACCTAACGCTAATTCACCTATGTATTCGCTGTATGACATCGGAACATAATCTTGAGTTACGTCTAACGTAGGCTCCTCAATCTCATCAATCCCTGCAGGTAGGTTTCGATTCTCTTTGCGGTAAACAATCGAAGCAGAGGTAAATAACTTCTGGCTTGAGAAGAACGGTGAGTAAAGTTCGGCTTCAATTCGCTTATCCGTACCCATTTCAATATTGGTTCTCAACTCAGCACCATGCGAGTTGATGTCGGTGAAGTTAGCTGAAACACCGAGCGAATATTGACTCTCAGTAGAGAAATCGTCTTCGAGGAAGAATCGGAAGTTGAGGTAATTTGGCCCCCAAGACTTTTCATCCACATTCACCGTAAGTTGATCTTCACCGTCAACGTTTTCGAATTCATAAGTAACCAACTCAAAGCGATCCAATGCATAAAGGTCTTGGACTTTCGCTTCAATTTCACTGGTTTTGAGAACCTTGCCTGAATTAAGATTTAAGCGATTTTCAAGCAGCTTATCTGAGTAGTGGGTGTTGTTGTTGATCACCACCTTATCAACCACGGTTTTATCACCGTGTTTCAGCTGTCTGCGCGCCTTTTGTTTGTCTTCGATATAGTGCTGGTAGTCAGCATTCGAGAGTGACAACTTAGAAAGTTCAGCGGAATGCTGCTTAGCAGACTCGTAACCGGCTTCGTAAGCTGATGGCATTTTATCGAATTCAGTGGTTTCCATTTCTCCAACATCAGGTTGGAGGAATACATCATTGTCTGTAAGTGTTTCAGCTTGTTCCTGAGTACTACGCTGAACAAGATAATTGGAGAGCTGGTCGGCTGCGGCTAAAAAGGTCGTAAAATCCTCTTTGCCTTTGTAGTTGGTACTGATATCAACCGCAATGATGATATCTGCGCCCATCGCTCTTGCGACATCAACAGGCATATTGTTGGTTACGCCACCGTCAACTAGCATTCGCCCATCAACTTCATAAGGCGGAAGAGCACCAGGTACCGACATACTTGCCATCATGGCATCGACAAGGTGGCCATGGTCAATCACGACTTCTTCAAGTTCAATAATGTCGGTTGCGACTGAGCGATAAGGGATAGCAAGATGATCGAAAGAGTCGAGTGGTGACAAGTTACCTGTGGTTTCACGCAGAATACGCAGCATATTCTGACCTTGTACCACGCCTTTTCTGGCTTTGATTTCTCCCCAACCTAAACCAAGATCGGTATTCAGTTGATAGCGGTCTTCATACTCTTTATCTCGTACACGACGATCGCTACGATTTACACGGTCACGGTAACCGCGATTCCAATCCACCGTATAGATAAAGCTTTCAATCTCGTCAGCGCTCATCCCTGTCGCATAAAGACCACCAACGTATGAACCCATACTGGTACCGGTAATGTAATCAACCGGGATTTGCATCTCTTCAAGCGCTTTAAGTACACCAATATGAGCAGCACCTTTTGCGCCGCCACCTGCGAGTACAAGAGCGACAGTTGGCCTCTTATGAGCTTGTTCAAGTTCAACATGCTCTGATGAATCAACCTTTGCCGCAGTCGCTGCGAACAGTTGAAAACTGATCACAGTACCGACCATACCTAAGCCGCTCACTAACCAACGAGAAATCATTATTTAAACTATCCTTGTCATTATTTCTGTTATGACTTTACCATTGAAAAAGCTTCTTTAGCCACTGTTTTGGTTGACTTTCACAGCCCTTTTTAATGTTTCCATTTTCATCCCAAACCGGCAATTTAACTGCACCATCACAGTCAAATTCCAACGCACCGTCAGACGTACGAGTGAAGCTCGCGGTTGCAATTCCGGTTGGCCATGGCAGTAGTAGCTGTTCAGGCGTTCTCTGCTTCAAGTAATCAGCGTAGACACGCAATGCACCACTAGAACCAGTAAGCTTAGTCGGTTTATTGTCATCACGTCCAAGCCAGATGGTCGTTACTTCGCGCCCATCAACCCCCACAAACCAACTGTCGCGGCTGTCATTACTGGTACCTGTTTTACCGGCTAATCCTGCCCATGCAAACTGGTTCTGTAGGAATCGACCTGTACCTTCCGATACACCGCGTTTCATTGCGTAAGTGGTTAGCCAAGCGGCTTGCTGATCAACGCGCTGCGATACTCGAGGGATAGATTGGTATAAAACCTCACCGTCACTATCAACCACAGAACGAAGCGCAGACAAAGGTGCAATACGACCTGAGTTGGTGATCGTTTGGAACATCTGAGACACTTGGAACGGTGTTAGAGAGAACGCCCCCAAAAACATCGATGGCACAGGGCGAATCTCATTTTTATCGACACCCAATTTACCTATAGTATCGGAAACCTTATCAATCCCTAACTGCATCCCTAGACGTACCGTTGGTACGTTATAGGACTTAGACAATGCCACGTATAAAGGCACTTCGCCGCGGAACTTACGGTCGAAGTTTCTCGGGCTCCATACACTGCCCTTACTGCCTTTTAAGCTAAGTGGCGTATCCATCAAGGTCGTTGCCAAGGTGTACTTTTCTGGCTGCTCAAGTGCAGTCAAATAAACCGCTGGTTTCACCAATGAACCGATAGGTCGGCTTGCATTCAAGGCACGGTTAAAGCCGTCATAGCCAGTACGCTTACCACCGACCATTGCTCGGATTTCACCGGTGTTTCTATCTACCGCGATCGCGGCAGCCTCTAATTTATCACCTGCTGTTTTCGAAAGTTCTGGTACCTTGCGAGCAATCGACTTCTCTAGCTTGTCTTGTGAAACCGGGTCCAAAGAGGTGAATACACGTATCCCTTTCTTCGCTTGGAACCTATCACCAACGTACTTTTTCAGCTCGATGTTGACCTGTTGGAAATACGCAGGCTGACGGCTGGCAATGCGCGGATTGTCTTGAATATCCAAATCACGACTTGCTGCTTCTTCATATTGTCTTGGGGTCAAAATATCTTGTTGCATCAACAAGCGAAGAACCAAATCGCGTCGAGTTTTAGCACGCTCAGGGTAGCGAACCGGGTTGTAATACGATGGTCCTTTCACCATACCCACCAGCAAGGCTAACTGGTCAATACGCAATTCTTGAATCGGTTGGCCGAAGTACAAACGTGAAGCCAAACCAAAACCGTGAATCGCTTCACCGCCATTTTGGCCAAGGTAAACCTCGTTTAAGTAAGCCTCTAGGATACGGTCTTTGCTGTAACGATGATCCAAGATAAGCGCGATATAGGCCTCTCGAATCTTACGCCAAAGCGTACGCTCACTAGATAGGAACAGGTTTTTCGCGAGCTGCTGTGTCAGTGTACTACCACCTTGTACAGTGCGCCCTGCCTTGACGTTCACCACCATTGCACGAGCAATCGCCAAAGGTGAGACCCCATCGTGCTGGTAGAAGTTTCTATCTTCCGTTGCGAGCAAGGCATCAACCATCACTTCAGGGAATTGGTTACGTTTTAGGAACAGACGTTGCTCATCGTTGCTTTTCTCAAGCATGCCCAACATCTTAGGTTCAACACGCAAATACCCCATGTCGCCTTTCTTCTCTAGCGACTGAATGCGAGTTAACTCATTACCATTGAAGTGCAACATCACGTGACGATCGGCTTCCGGCCCATCGACAAACTCGAACGGACGGCGAATCATCTCAATTTTAGTTGATGAAGAGGAATACTCACCAGGATGACGAGGAGAGCTCACCTTACGGTAATTCAGCACATCCAGTTCATTCTTAACCTGAACGAGACTAATCTGAGTACCTGGAGATAAATCCAACACACGCGCATAAACAACCGTTGGTAAATCAAATAGCTGGCCCTCAAAGCGCTGCTTCGCCACAGAGTCTAGGTAGATACCGACAAACAGCAGTAATGCAGCCAGTGCTAAGCCAGCCTTCCACGCGATGCCCCATAGGATCTTTAACCAACCTCTGTTGCCCGCCTTTTTCGCTTTCGACTTGCCTTTCTTAGCGGCAGCTCTCGGCTTTCTTGGTTTAGCTTTGGTCGTTGGTGACTTCTTTGCTGGCGCTTTTTTAGGTGGTGCCTTTTTTGGCGTTAACATTTTGGTCATCATCGGTTCAACTGTCGTTTGGTTTTAGTGGTTGCAACATGGTTAGCAGGGTCATCGGGCCAAGGATGTTTTGGGTAACGGCCTTTCATCTCTTTTTGCACTTCTTTGTACGCGCCAGCCCAGAAGCCAGCTAAATCCTGAGTAATTTGTAATGGGCGCTGTGCAGGAGAAAGTAATTCAAGCACAACCTTTTTACGCCCTTGGGCTATCAATGGTGAGTCTTGCTCACCAAAGACCTCTTGCATTCGAACCGAGATCACGGGTTCAGATTGATACTGGTATCGGATCGCCTTTTTACTGCCTGTAGGCATCACGTAATGGCTTGGCAGCCACTGGTCAATCTCTTGATTTAGAGGCCAACCGAGATACGCCGACAGTGCCTGCTCAATCGAAACGTTTGCCAGCCCTTTCGCAGATTTAATGCCATTCAAATACGGCGATAGCCAAGTATCAAGATGTTCAACTAAGCTCGCGTCGTCCATTTCTGGCCAATCATGCTCCGGCATCCAAAGTTGAGCGCAGCGCACGCGTTCAACAAGTTGCTTCGCCGATGGCGTCCAATTTAAACGGTCCAGTCCACATCGAGCGATGTAATTCAACAGCGCTTGGCTAATCTGACTTGCATCAGGATCAGGTAAAGCCTTGGTGCTGATAACCAGTTTACCCAAAGTAACTCTTTGCTCTGCGACTAAACGGCCTCGTTTTTCGTCCCAGTCAGCATAATCTGAACAAACAAAAAGCTTAGGAAATGCTTCTTCTAACTGTGCAATATCAACAGGTGTCGCTAAAAAGATCTGACTAGCACGCCCGGTGCTACGCATCAAATCAATCACCACGATATATTCATTGTTTGCCAGCGGATCATCATCGCGCACCTCTGCACCGTGGCCATTTGCTAGCAGAAAAGCATTGCTGTTGGCACTTCTCGCTTGAGCTATTCGATCTGGGAATGCAAAACAAAGCACCAATGGTAGCAATGATTCATCAAGTTGTGACAAATCTAAGTGATGATTCAGTTTGCTAGCGAGGTTTTTCGCTCTCTGAACCACAATGCTATTTTTCGAGTGCTTTCTTTGTTTTAGCCTATGGAGCGAGTGCTGAATATCCGTGACATTGCGCTCTGGTTCTTCCAATAAAGCGGCTGCAATAATAGCAACATTCAACAAGGCTTGGCTGCCCTGCTGCGCTTTAATCAGCATGCTTGCAATTCGTGGCTCAAGACCTAATCGCTGAGCTTGCTTACCTAGCGGAGTAAATTGACCATGAGTGTCTAATAACTCAAGACTTTGCAGCAATTGCTTAGCTTGCTCAATAGAGGCTCGTGGTGGAACATCGAGCCATTGCAGTTCATCCGCATTTGCTGCGCCCCATTGAGTCAATTCTGCCACCAGCGAGGAGAGGTCTGAATGGAGAATTTCAGGTTCTGGTACAGCAGGTTGCTGCATTAACTGCGTTTCGCTGTACAAACGAACACACAGCCCTTCCTCAATTCGTCCAGCACGACCCGCACGCTGCTCAGCGGAAGACTGTGAGATCTTGACTTGCTCAAGCTTAGTGATACCGGTTTTCAAATCAAACTTCGCGACTCTTTCAAGCCCTGAATCGACAACTAGTCGAATGCCTTCGATAGTCAAAGAGGTTTCTGCGATATTGGTGGCCAATACCACTTTGCGGCGCCCTTTCTCTGATGGTGCTATCGCTTTCTGTTGCTGAGAAAAGTTAAGCTGCCCGTACAAAGGACACACGTCAATATCAGTCGCTAAGTTCTCTAATTGAGCTTCCACCTGCTTTATTGCGGATACTCCAGGTAGGAACGCCAATAGTGACCCCGACTCCTTCTCCATCAGAGAACAGATCACATTAGCCATTTTAGGCGCCAAGTAATCATTAGTACCCAAAGGCTGGTAACGGAATTCAACCGGAAAGGTGCGACCTTGCGACTCAACATACTTAGCCTCCGGCAACAAGGATTGCAGAGCTTGTTGATCTAAGGTGGCCGACATCACGATCACTTTCAGATCATCACGTAGCGCTTCTTGGATCTCCAAGCTAAACGCCAGCGCCGTATCCGCATGAATACTGCGCTCATGGAATTCATCGAAGATCACCATATCGACTCCGGTCAGTTCTGGGTCGGTTTGGATCATTCTGGTCATGATCCCTTCGGTAACGATCTCTAAGCGAGTTGCACTGCTGGTTTTAGATTCACCACGAACTCTATAACCAATGCTCTCCCCTACATTTTCACCTAACTGGCTAGCTAAATATGTCGCGATGTTTCTTGCCGCCAATCGCCTAGGTTCAAGCATGATGATTTTGCCTTGAACGGCATTGGTCTTAACCAGCTGTAAAGGGAAGAACGTTGACTTACCCGCACCGGGAGCCGCTTTAAGAATAAGTTCAGTATGTGTTTCTACGCCAGCGAGCAGATCTGGCATCACAGCTTCTATGGGCAGTTGTGGCAATGGGAGAACCTTGTGGTGTAATGTTGGCAACATTGTACATAAAAACCTACCCGTCTAAATAAGTAATATGCAGTTCAATCCGCCATTAGAGTCAGCGACTCTTATCAAACGCTACAAACGTTTCCTCACTGACATCAAACTTCCCGACGGCAGCGAGCGTACTATTCACTGTGCAAATACTGGTGCGATGACAGGATGCGCGACTCCGGGTAATACGGTGTGGTATTCAACCTCCGATAATGCAAAAAGAAAGTACCCAAACAGCTGGGAGATCTCAGAAACGGACAAAGGTCACCGGATTTGTGTAAATACTGTGCGAGCAAACCAGCTAGCAGTGGAAGCAATTGAAAATAAGACTATAGTTGAACTCTTAGGTTATAACACGTTACGAACCGAAGTGAAGTATGGTAGCGAGAATAGTCGGATTGACATTCTGCTTGAAGATAACGAAAAGCCGCCTTGCTATATCGAAGTAAAAAGCGTCACCTTACTCGATGAACAAGAGACCTCAACTGAGGGGCAAGGTTTTTTCCCTGATGCGGTGACAACCAGAGGCCAAAAACATCTGCGTGAACTCACAGAAATGGTCGAATCTGGAAATAGAGCCGTACTTTTATTCACTGTTTTACATTCAGGTATTGAAAAAGTGTCTGCGGCACACCATATAGACGCCAAATATTCGTTATTACTAAAACAAGCACAAGACGCTGGAGTTGAAGTGCTTTGCTACAAAGCAGAGCTCAGCAGTACTCAAATACAACTAAAACAATCTGTTGAATTTATCAATAACTGAACAAAGATGTTGAACAAATCACATTGATTGCAAGTTTGAATAAGAGTATTTGCCACCATTCGTTCTTTCTGCTATAGATACCCGCCTTAAAATTAGCTGCTTTGCAGTTGACTAGGTGTAAATAGGAGATGCTGTATGCCAGAATCTAAGAAAAAAGCGCTAGGCATCCTAGCCATCGCAGGTGTTGAACCGTACCAAGAAAAGCCAGGTGAAGAATACATGTCACCTGAGCAAACGGAACATTTTACAAAAATTTTAGCAGCTTGGCGCAACCAGCTCAGGGAAGAAGTTGATCGTACTGTGCACCACATGCAGGACGAAGCAGCGAATTTCCCAGACCCAGTTGACCGTGCTTCTCAAGAAGAAGAATTCAGCCTAGAGCTACGTAACCGTGACCGTGAGCGTCGTCTAATCAAGAAAATTGAGAAGACACTAGACAAGATCGAAGAAGATGATTTCGGCTTCTGTGATTCTTGCGGTATCGAGATTGGCATTCGTCGCCTTGAAGCTCGTCCAACTGCTGACCTTTGTATTGACTGTAAAACACTTGCAGAGATCAAAGAGAAACAAATGCAAGGTTAATACTTGCGGATGTAAAGAAAGGGAGCTTTGGCTCCCTTTTTTGTTTGCTGCCTAAGCGAGATGCCTTAGATAGCAATGAACAGTGTTAAAACAAGAGCTAAGCAGCAACAGTACTCACTGCATGCAATAAACACATTAAACGTCTTAAGAATCGGCTACTGCGGTACCCTCTGGATTAGGTTGTTCACATATGAATTATATCGGGCGCTTTGCACCATCACCGTCAGGTCCTCTTCATTTTGGCTCACTGGTTGCCGCTCTTGGCAGCTACTTCCAAGCAAAGTCTCATCAGGGACAATGGTTAGTCCGCATGGAAGACCTGGATCCGCCAAGAGAGATGGCTGGCGCTGCAGATCTGATTCTTAAGACGCTTGAGGCTTACCACCTATTTTGGGATGGCAACGTTGTTTATCAGAGCCAACGTCACGACCTGTACCAAGCGCAAATTGATCAATGGGTTGCTGACAACCAAGCCTACTACTGCCAATGCACGCGCAAACAGATAAAAGCCTTGGGTGGCTTCTATAATGGCCATTGTCGACAGACAGGGCTAATTGATACTGGTGAGCAAGCCGTGCGTTTATGTATGGATTTCCCAGTCGAGTCATTCGACGATGTTCGCCATGGCACAATTCAAATCCCTAAAGCGTTAGCCGAAGAGGATTTCATCATCAAACGCCGCGATGGTTTGTTTGCTTATAACTTGGCCGTAGTACTTGATGATATCGAGCAAGGCGTAACTGAAGTGGTGAGAGGCGCTGATCTCATCGAACCTACAGGCCGCCAAATCAGTCTTTATAAGACACTGAAACAAAACACAGTGAGCTACTTGCACTTGCCGTTAGCGACCGATGCTTCTGGCAATAAACTATCAAAGCAGAACCACGCCACGGCTATTGACCTCGATAACCCTAAACCAACACTGCTCAATGCCATGCAGTTCTTAGGCTTTGAGGTTCCTAAGGCCGTTTGTGAAGCTTCAATCGATGAGATTTTGGCATGGGGCTGCCAGCAATGGAACGTTGCTCAATTACCTGATAGTTTACAAAAACAACACTGCAATTAGCTCAAAACTAACGGCAAATAGTACAAACGACACACAAAAATGCCATAACCAACCACTGTGGTTAAGCAGACGATGTTCTCAAATGGCTCGCGCTAAGCTATTATTAGCCGCAATTAAACTCTGCACTACCACTTTGGACTAAGAGAAAAACAAAGTTGGCGATACCTACTTTGTTCTAAACTAATGAATACAAACGACAATACCCCAAGCGAACAACGCGGATTCCACGAACTAGCACTGAATATTTATACTCGCCAAGAGCACAATATTTCACGTAAGCAGATCAGCGATAACGCACTAAAAGTACTATATCGCCTGAATGGTGCGGGTTTTGACGCATTTTTAGTCGGTGGTGGTGTCCGTGATATCTTACTTGGCTCTCAGCCAAAAGATTTCGATATTGCGACCAACGCTACGCCAGAGCAGATCAAGAACCTTTTCCGAAACTGCCGCCTAATCGGTCGTCGTTTCCGCTTGGCACACATCATGTTTGGTCGTGACATCATTGAGGTGGCAACTTTCCGAGGTCACCATCAAGAGCCATCTAAAAACGTATCTGCACAATCGAAAGAAGGCATGCTATTACGCGACAACGTGTACGGCAGTGTTGATGAAGATGCTGAGCGTCGCGATTTCACGATCAATGCGATGTACTACAACATTGCAGACTACAGCATCCACGATTACGCAGGTGGTGTAGAAGATTTAGAAGATAAGCTTATCCGTCTAATTGGTGACCCAGAGACACGCTACCGTGAAGACCCTGTGCGCATGCTTCGTGCAATGCGTTTCTCTGCGAAACTGGATTTCGATATTGAAGAAGACACCGCCGACCCAATTGAAGGCCTGGCGCACCTTCTAAAAGACATCCCAGCAGCACGTCTTTACGAAGAATCTCTAAAACTGCTTCAATCAGGTTACGGTTTAGAAACCTACCACCTGATGCGTGAATACAACCTATTCCAGCAGATGTTCCCTGCGGTAGCTGAATACTTCACTGAAGATTACGACTCACCAACTGAGCAAATGCTTGATTTGGTACTCGACTCTACGGACCTTCGTATCGAAGATGGTAAACGAGTAAACCCGGCATTCATGTTCGCCGCGATTCTTTGGTATCCAATGAACAAGCTGGCAGACAAGCTTGTTGCCGAGCAAGGCATGGCGCACTATGACGCGATCATGGAAGCAAGTAACATCATTCTTGATCAGCAAGTAAAATCTATTGCTATCCCTCGTCGCCACACAGCAACCATTCGCGAAGTTTGGCAACTGCAACTGCGACTACCTCGCCGCAACGGTAAACGTGCCGTTCGCCTAATGGAGCTCAACAAGTTCCGCGCTGGCTACGACTTCTTAGAGATGCGTGGCGATATTGAAGGTGGCGAGACAAAAGAATTAGCAAAATGGTGGGAGCGTTATCAGACAGCTGGTCGCAACATGCGTCAAGCAATGGCTAACGACGTAGCAGCACCATCAAAGTCAGGTCATCGTCGCCGTAAGACTTACCGAAACAAAAAGAGTAAGCAAGCCGAATGATAACTGCTTATATCGCGGTCGGCAGCAACCTTGCCGACCCAGTTAGCCAAGCAAATTTGGCTATCGAAACGCTAAAAAGCCTACCGCGATCAACGTTTATTGCGACCTCTCAGCTATATAGTAGCACTCCAATGGGGCCGCAAAATCAACCGGACTACATCAATGCGGTAGTCGCTATCAAAACCGAATTAACGCCTATTGAACTGCTTGATTGCACTCAAAAAATCGAGTTAGAGCAAGGGCGTGTCCGTAAAGACGAGCGCTGGGGACCAAGAACTTTGGATCTCGACATCGTGTTGTACGGCAATGAGGTGATCGATTCAGAGCGCTTAACCGTTCCTCATTACGGAATGAAAGAACGAGAGTTTGTACTCTACCCGCTTGCTGAAATCGCACCAAGTTTACAACTCCCTGATGGGACTGAGCTGACAGAACTACTGAAAATTGTAGATAAAAACGGGCTCAATGTTTGGCAGCAATAGCCAGGCGCATTAAGGAAAACCAATGAAAAAAGTAACCATTAACGACCTGATCAAGTGTAAACGTGAAGGCCGTAAATTCGCGACGTCAACAGCTTACGATGCGAGCTTTGCTCAGCTATTCGAAAGCCAAGAGATGCCTGTTCTGCTTGTCGGTGATTCACTAGGTATGGTTCTACAAGGCCATAACGACACATTACCAGTAAGTGTTGAAGACATTGCTTACCACACTCGCTCTGTGCGTGCAGGTAGCCCTAACTGTCTTCTTATGGCTGATATGCCTTTCATGAGCTACGCAACTCCAGAGCAAGCTTGTGAGAGCGCAGCTACCTTGATGCGTGCTGGCGCGAACATGGTAAAAATCGAAGGCGGAAGCTGGTTGGTTGATACTGTGAAGATGCTAACAGAACGCGCAGTACCAGTATGTGCACACTTAGGCTTAACGCCACAATCTGTGAACATCTTTGGTGGTTACAAGGTTCAAGGCCGCGATGACGACCAAGCTGATAAAATGGTTGCTGACGCACTAGCGCTACAAAACGCAGGTGCTCAAATCGTTCTACTTGAATGTGTACCAGCTTCATTGGCAAAACGAATTACAGAAGCTTGTCACGTGCCAGTTATTGGTATTGGAGCAGGTAATGTTACCGATGGTCAGATCTTGGTTATGCATGACATGTTCGGTATTTCTGCGAACTACATGCCGAAATTCTCTAAGAATTTCCTAGCAGAAACAGGTGACATGCGCAAAGCAGTAGCTCTATACAAAGAAGAAGTAGAGAGCGCACGCTTCCCTGATGATGCTCATACAATCGCTTAGGAGTAAGTATGCAAACTTTTGCTGAAATAGCGGCTCTTCGTGAGCAGATTAAACAGTTTAAGCGTGATGGACGTACGGTTGCTTTTGTACCGACTATGGGAAACCTGCATGAAGGCCACCTTACTCTGGTAAAGAAGGCTCGTGAACTAGCAGACATCGTCGTGGTAAGCATCTTTGTTAACCCGATGCAGTTTGATCGTGCTGATGACCTGAACAACTACCCTCGCACATTAGAGGCTGATTTAAGCAAACTAACTGGCGAAGGCGTTGAACTGGTATTTACACCAACACCAGAAGTGATGTACCCAGATGGTCTAGACAAACAGACGTTTGTTGAAGTTCCGGGGTTATCTCACATGTTGGAAGGTGCGTCTCGTCCAGGTCACTTCCGTGGCGTTGCGACGATTGTCACTAAGCTGTTTAACATCGTTCAGCCAGATTTTGCATGCTTCGGCGAGAAAGACTTCCAGCAACTTGCTGTAATTCGCCAAATGACAACTGACTTAGCGTTAGACATTGAAATTGTAGGCGTTGCGACGGTTCGTGAAATGGACGGTTTAGCGATGAGCTCTCGCAATAGCAATCTCACTATTGATGAGCGCCAACGTGCACCTGTTCTAGCACGCACTATGCGTTGGATCAGCAGCGCAATTCGCGGTGGACGTGATGACTACGCCTCAGTGATTGAGGATGCGACAGACCAGCTTCGTGCAGCAGATCTCCAGCCAGATGAAATCTTCATCTGTGATGCTAAGACTCTGCAAGCCATCACTTCAGAATCCACTCAAGCTGTGATTCTTATGTCGGCTTTCCTAGGTAAGACGCGTCTTATCGACAACCAAGTTCTCGACTTGGTAACGGAAACCAAAGAAGAAGTGAAAGAAGAAACCGCTGAGTAATTGCGTTCTTCTCTAGACACAAAGCAAAAGCACAAATAAAAAAGATAAAAAAGGTCGATATAATATCGACCTTTTTCTTTGCCTGCGATTCAGTAGGTGTCGGAGTTAGCTGCGTAAGCCAATCCCCTTAGTCACTAGGTAATGTGCAATGCCATACAGCACAACGATAAACACGCCTAGAACGCCAAACGACGTCACAATACCCACGTCAGACACACCCAAGAAGCCATATCTAAACGCATTCACCATGTAGACAATCGGGTTCAACTTCGACACACCTTGCCAAAACTCAGGCAACAGGCTAATCGAGTAGAACACACCACCAAGATAAGTAAGCGGCGTCAGAATGAAGGTAGGGATAATTGAGATATCATCAAACGTGCGTGCAAATACCGCGTTGATAAGACCACCTAACGCAAATACCACCGACGTTAGGAAAACGGTCGCAATGATCACGCCCCAGTGATCAACCTGAAGGTCAACGAAGAACAGAGAAACAAAGGTCACGATCGTACCGACTAATAGGCCGCGCACCACACCACCCATCACGAAACCAGCGATAATCACATAGTTCGGCACCGGTGCAACCAGCAGTTCTTCAATGTTCTTTTGGAATTTGGCACTAAAAAATGATGAAGCCACATTCGAGTACGAGTTAGTGATTACCGACATCATGATCAGACCCGGCACTATGTATTCCATGTAGCTAAAGCCGTTCATTTCACCGATTCGTGCACCAATCAGGTTACCGAAGATGATGAAGTAGAGCGTCATAGTAATTGCAGGTGGAACCAGCGTTTGCACCCAAATACGAGTAAAACGGTTGATCTCTTTGGTCAGCAAGCTGCGAAAAGCAGTCCAATATAGGCTGTACATATTATTTACTCCCCTCACGCACGATGCTTACAAATAGTTCTTCTAGACGGTTGGCTTTGTTACGCATCGAGAGGACTTTCACATTCTGCTCACTCAACTGAGCAAAGATGGTGTTCAAACCTAGGTTCTTATCAATTTCAATCTCTAAAGAACCATTAACCAAGACTTGGTTATTTACGCCCTCTAACTTAGGTTGTGCAGCTCCCTCTTCCAGATCAAGGATAAAGGTTTCAGCACTCAGCTTACCTAGTAGCGCCTTCATAGTGGTGTTCTCGATCAACTCACCACGATTAATGATGCCGATGTTACGACACAACATTTCCGCTTCTTCTAAGTAGTGCGTGGTCAAGATAATGGTAATGCCCTGTTTCTCGTTGATCTCTTTGAGGAATTCCCACATCGAGCGGCGCAGTTCAATATCGACACCTGCAGTTGGCTCATCAAGGATTAACAGCTGAGGCTCATGCATCAGCGCACGCGCGATCATCAAGCGGCGTTTCATGCCACCAGACAAGTTACGTGCACGTTCGCCCCGCTTTTCCCACAGATCGAGTTGAGATAGGTATTTTTTCGCTCGCTCTTTTGCCAGAGATTTAGGCACACCGTAGTAACCCGCTTGCTGCAAAACGATCTGCTCAACCGTTTCAAATGGGTTGAAGTTAAACTCTTGAGGAACTAAGCCAAGGTTCTGCTTTGCTAGCTCAAGATCGGTATCAATGTCGTAGCCGAATACCTTAACCTTGCCAGAGGTTTTATTTACTAACGAAGAGATAACGCCAATGGTGGTGGACTTGCCCGCACCATTTGGACCAAGTAGCGCGTAAAAGTCACCTTTTGCTACCTGTAAACTGATGCCTTTAAGTGCCTCGAAGCCACCCGCATAAGTTTTTCTTAATTGCTCAATTTCTAATGCATACATAGAGATGATTGCCATTTGCTATAAATAGTGTGGTTAGCCGGACAGGATGAAGAGAACGAAACCTGAAATGAACCAGTTGAACTAGCTCAAGATAATGTACGCGGCCATTTTGCAAACAAGTTTATCGTTGAATGACGATGAATACAAATATCGATTAGCGGTTTCGTTATAAAACTTAAAAGAGCTAAGGCTGCATAAAGCTCTATTTCGTGTATCACAAATAAAAAAATACCGCTAAGACATAAACTTAGCGGTACTTTCCGATATTAGAAATTCATGACTAACATTGATAACTATTGTTCAGTCACAGTGAATCAATAAGAGTATTAAACCGATTCAAATTGGTGCTCGTCTCTTTCAACGTAGCTGGTCGCAGCTGTCAGAGCTTCATAACGGAATCGATATGTGTTTGATTCCGGTACTAAATCAATTACGTGGAACTTCTCCAGCTGTTGACGCGTATTCTCGTTAGGACACAGCAAGTACACCTCACACTGTGCGTCTAGCGCATCCTTGATCGCATTCTCTAGCGCGAGGCCAACCGTAACATCAATCATAGGTACATCGGTTAAGTCTAAAATCATCGCTTCGCAATCAGAAATGCTCGAGTGCTGGCGTGAAATCGCCTTTGAGACACTGAAGATCATCGGCCCTGATAGATAGAAGAACAACACTTTGCCATTGGCATTATCAAGTAGCTGGCGTTCACTATCAGTCAATGGAATATCATCTTCATCGTCCCCATCACTAATAGCTTTAACTTGCCTTGCTTGCTCGCGACTTAGCCTTTCAATGATCAGAATATTCGAGATAAATACACCGAGTCCAACCGCGATGATCAAGTCAACGAATACGGTCAATAGCATTACACCGTACATCACGCCCATACCAGCATAACTTACTTTGTGTGCACGCTGGATGAAGCTCCAATCAAGAATGTTGAAACCAACGTACATAGCAATACCAGCCAGCACAGCCATTGGGATAGGTTCAGTCAACCCACCAGCAACCAATACTACAAGCGCTAATACTAGAGCTCGAATCACACCAGAAAGCGGAGAGCGCGCGCCTACCTGAATGTTGGTCACGGTACCCATGGTCGCACCCGCACCAGGCAACGCACCAAACAAGCCTGAAAGCATATTTGCGATACCTTGACCACGCAGCTCTTTATCAGAGTCATGCTCTTTACGAGTCAATGAATCGCCAATAACAGCTGTCAAAAGCGTATCAATACAACCTAATGTACCAAGTACCAAGGCATCGATAACCATAGTCGTGAATTGTTCAGCACTGATAGTAGGGACAACAAGTGAAGGCAGACCTGCTGGGATTTCACCAATGCGGCGAATAGAATCGGTATCGAAGAAGATAACTGACAACAGAGTGACGGCTACAAGCGCGACCAGTTGCGCCGGTACATACTTACGATACTTAGCCGGGAAGCCAAACAGAATACCAAGTGTCAGTGCACCTAGAAATAGCTCACTCACTTTTAAGTTTGCTAGCGTATCAGGCAAAGCAGAGAGCGTGCCCATTACACCACCGGATGGAGCTGCATGTCCTAACAATGGGGACAACTGCAAGATAATCAGAATAACGCCAATACCCGACATGAATCCGGAGATCACGCTATATGGCATCAAAGTAACGTACTTTCCTAGCTTTAACGTGCCAAGTAGTATCTGAAATGCACCAGCCATCATCACGACAGTAAAGGTCATGGCCATGCCCGTTTCAGGATATTTTGCCACCATACTCGTCATTACGGCTGTCATGATCACCGTCATCGGGCCGGTAGGTTCTGAAATTAAACTGCTCGAACCGCCAAACAATGCTGCAAATAGGCCAACCATAATGGCGCCCCACAAACCAGCTTCAGCACCCGCGCCAGAAGCAACACCAAATGCCAACGCTAAAGGTAGCGAGATGATGGCTGTAGTCACACCGCCAAACATATCCCCTTTTAGATTGATATCCGTAAAACGACTTCCAAACAAAACACACCTTCCTGATGATGAAATGACAAACCTTATCACTTTAACAAATGTATCAAGTGTTCAGAAAGTGTTAATTCAATCACATTATTCATGTCTTATAACCGGATCATTGATAGTGAGCTAAGTTTATGATTTTCCGTACTAGAACACGTCAGATGAGTACATTTTGACGCAGTTTTTACGAGATTGAATTTGTAACATTGTGTATAGTGAAGCATCTTAATTGAGGGATGTAAGAAGCAAGATGCCAGAAATAAAACAGCTTTTTGAGAACAATTCCAAATGGTCTGAAGAAATTCGCTCTGAAAGACCTGAGTATTTTACAACGCTTGAAGAGGGTCAAAGCCCAGGTTTTCTATGGATAGGTTGTTCAGATAGCCGAGTTCCAGCCGAACGCCTGACTGGCTTATATTCTGGAGAACTGTTTGTTCACCGAAACGTGGCCAACCAAGTGGTTCATACCGACCTAAACTGCCTATCTGTCGTTCAGTACGCAGTGGATGTACTTAAAGTGAAACACATTATTGTTTGTGGTCACTACGGTTGTGGTGGTGTTAATGCGGCAATTGATAATCCGAAACTTGGCCTAATCAACAACTGGCTACTTCACATTCGTGATAACTACCTAAAATACCGCAAAGAGATCGAAGCACTTCCACGCGCGCAGTGGGGTGATAAGCTTTGTGAGATTAACGTCGCAGAGCAGGTTTACAACTTAGGTAACTCAACCATTATGCAAAGTGCATGGGAACGAGGCCAAGAGGTTGAGATCCACGGTGTGGTATATGGTATTGGTGATGGCAAGTTACAAGACCTTGGCGTACGTTGCTCAAGTATCGACACATTAGAGAGCAGCCACATTGAGGCATTAAATAAAATCTTAACGACGCCTCTTCTTAGTCAACAAGGCTAATTACCTCTATCAAATACAAAAAGCCCGCATCAAGCGGGCTTTTTAATGTCTTGTGTCGGCAAGTATAGTGATTACTCTTGCGGTACCACTTTACCAATGTATGGCAGGTGACGGTATTTTTGAGCGTAGTCGATACCAACACCAACAACGAACTCGTCTGGGATTTCGAAACCAATCCACTTAGTATCAACTTCAACTTCACGACGTGAAGGCTTGTCTAGTAGTGTACAGATCTCGATAGATTTAGGGCCACGTAGGCTCAAGATCTCTTTTACCTTAGTCAGCGTGTTACCAGTATCGATGATGTCTTCTACAAGCAGAACGTCTTTACCTTGGATATCGTCATCTAGGTCTTTCAAGATACGAACATCACGAGAGCTTTCCATGCTGTTGCCGTAGCTAGATGCCGTCATGAAATCAACTTGGTGAGTTAAATCGATAGCACGAGCAAGATCCGCCATAAAGACAAACGATCCACGTAATAAGCCAACCAAAACTAGATCTTCACTACCTTTGTAGTGTTCCGTGATCTGTTTGCCTAGTTCGTTCACTCGATCCTGAACTTCCTGCTCAGAGATCATGACTTCAACTGTATGCTTCATACTGCTCTCATTTTGTTTGGTGATTGCGACAAGTGTAGACAGTTTTGCCATTCGCGCCGCTCAATTTTGTGCGTAAGTCTAGCACTGCTCAAATACCCACACCACCTTATGGTTCGAATTTACTGTCAGATTATCAACGAAATGTGCACTTGTGCCTTGTCTGATAGTCGCCTTCTTTCATATCAATGTGGATCACGCTTTATGGATCAAGTTTGATGTAACTGTCTATTAAATAAGCTCAAAGGATTGACCATTGGCATATGCACCATTACACTCATCTTGGCTTAAATAATAATAAAATCATTAATATAAAAAAATCGTTGGCAAGGAAAATAAAATGGACTCAATATCTAAGAGACCTAGAACTAGGCTTTCACCTTTAAAAAGAAAACTTCAGCTGATGGAAATCGCGCTTGAAGTATTCTCTCGTCGCGGCATTGGCCGTGGTGGTCACGCTGACATTGCAGATATCGCTCAGGTATCAGTAGCAACAGTATTTAACTACTTCCCTACTCGTGAAGATCTGGTTGATGAAGTGCTAAATCATGTTGTCCGTCAATTCTCGAACTTCCTTTCAGACAATATCGATCTAGATATTCACGCAAAACAAAACCTACATAATATTGCGACTGAAATGGTGACGCTTGTAGCTCAAGACAGCCACTGGTTGAACGTATGGTTCGAATGGAGCGCATCGACACGTGATGAAGTATGGCCACTGTTCGTAACGACAAACCGCACTAACCAAATGTTGGTACAAAACATGTTTAGTAAAGCGATTGAGCGCGGCGAAGTTTGTGACGATCACGATCCTAAGCACCTTGCGAATCTATTCCACGGCATCTGCTACTCGCTGTTCATTCAAGCGAAACGTGTTGATACCAATGAAGAACTATCTAAACTCACTGACAGCTACTTAAACATGTTGTGTATCTATAAGTAGATTCGAGATTCGAGATTCGAGATTCGAGATTCGAGATTCGAGTGAAACTATTGAAAGGGTTGGCGTTTGCGTCAATCCTTTTTTGTTATGAGCAGATAGCTATTGGTTGAAAGAGATTCCCTACTCCTTCCTTCGTCAGTCTAGGGAATGACGGATATAAAGAGCTCCTGAACTTCACCGTCGAAGAAACAAATCACCTATTCAAGCCAGAGATTACCGCTTCTCTCCCTCATCAGTTTGGGGAATGACGGGAATACTAAACTTAAGCTCTCTCACACTCAAGAATCACCAAAACACAAACTCCAACATCTCACTCCGTCATCCTCATGAGCGAGGGACGAGCGAGTTGGGGATCTCTTGCAGCAAAAGAACTCACTTATAATGACGCATAAAAAAGCCGCTGACGAATCTGAACTGACCCCCAATAGTTGGACACCAATTATTGGGGGTCTTTTTATGTCCAAATATAGCCGAGAGCTAAAATGTATCATTGCTAAGCAATACTTAGATGGCACGTCATCTCTCTACTTAGCAAAACAATATTCAATTTCTTCAAGACAGATACGGTATTGGGCTCAAGTCTTTGCCATTCATGGTACTGATTCATTTTTGCCAACTAACCATGCGGCTAC
>NZ_JAKEUW010000033.1:0-57253 GCF_022398115.1 Vibrio sp. Isolate22
CATTGAGTTCATTGAGTTAGCGAATCGTTTTTAAGTGCATCGACCACTTCATTTCGAGGGTGTCCCTCTTCCCAATAACCAGCATTTATTCTGGGAGGTATGAGAGGTTTGCAACCCTTGTTTTGCAATACTTCATGGCACTTTTTTGTGTCGTAAGCACCATCTGCTGATACGGAATGAACTTTCCTACGCAGCGGATTCAATAATGTTGGGAGAGCTTCGCTATCACCAACATTGACGAGGCTGACTTCTGCACTAATCACATCATGGGTATCGACATCAACGGCCAGGTGCAGTTTACGCCAAGTTCTACRCTTCTCGGCTCCATGCTTCTTAACTTTCCATTCGCCTTCACCGAAGACTTTCAGRCCTGTTGAATCAATGGCGATATGGCGAACTGAGCCTTTAGATTTGTTCTTGTATTTTACCTGAACAGTCTTTGAACGCTTGCTAATACTGGTGTAGTTAGGAGAGCGCAAAGGGACGTTCATCAAAGCAAATATAGAATCGATAAAGCCTTGAAGCGCACGTAACGGGAGAGAGAATATCCCTTTAACCATCAAAGCTGTTTCAATAGCAGTATCAGAAAATTGAAAGCCTCTACCTCGTTTACCATGGTGACTTTTACATTGCCATGCTTCAACGGCTGAGTCGTCAATCCAAAACGTTACTGAGCCTCGCTTGCACAAGGCTTCATTATACTCACTCCAGTTCGCTATCTTCTTCTTCGACTTACCCATAACAACACCATGCTTCTACTACATGGGATCAGATCGCAGGATCTGAGAAAAGGTTCCAACTGATTTAGTCAACAACGCCCTAAAGAGACCTCTTATAAACCAATACAAATAAATTTAATGGAGAGTATTCGCGCGCTATTGGAAAGAGAAGTACATACTGCGGAACGAGTGCGGAAATTGAAGTATACGTCTAATCACGACGAATTGACTCAAGTATTTAATCGTAGAGCGATATTAAGCGAGTCACCCAAATTCATCGATAACACTATAGAAAATGGCGTCAGTATTGGAGCTGTTTATTTTGATATCGACGGGCTTAAGTATGTTAATGATAACTTCGGACATAATATTGGCGACCAATATATAAAGTCCTTCTCTCATTCACTTCAACGTAACACTCGTAAGGATGATATTTGTGGAAGGCTTGGAGGAGATGAGTTTCTCTTATTGTGTAGAGACATCACAAAAGATTCCCTAAACAAAATAATAAGCCGAGTACAATCTGACTTTAATAAACACTCCCAAAAGCTGGGAATAGATTGCCATGCCACTTTTAGCCATGGTTCACTTATTTACTCGTCAAATATTCCACCTATCGAAGAGTTAATTCGACTAACGGATGAGCAAATGTACGAAAACAAAATGAGTAAACGTTACGCCCAACTAAAATAAAAAAAGCGAGCACTATGCTCGCTTTTCTACCACTTAAAATTCGTTTCAGTTACGCTCGGTTACCGATTTTCACCGTACCATTAGTCGCAAACCAAAGCGCTTCAGAGCGACGACGACCTAATAGAATTGGACCATCATCGTAGAACAAAAAGTTCTTCCAATGCTTCTTAAAAACGGCCCATTTGGTTTCAAGAACATTATATTTTTCATAACAAAAATAAACAGTTACGTCATCTTGCCAATCAATAAAGTTAAGAATCTCTCCTGGCATTTCCGGCTCATCGGCTTCCCAATGTGCCATCCAGCTGATCTCTTCTTTCCAGTTCGATGCTTTGCTAGGCCAGTCTTGCGAGCTTAATCGCTCAGCATCTGGGCTTTGAGGGCTCACGTTCTCTTTCCAAAACTGAGACGCTCTTGCCTGTGTCATTGGCTTAATTTTTTCCAAATCCTCAGCCGGAAGTGGCATCGACTGGTGAGTAAAAATCCATTTTCTTTGGTATTCGTCCAAAGTTGTGTATGACATCAAAATTCCTCAAATATCTTCTCAGGCCGATGGTTCAACCATGGCTCTATGTTCTTTTAGTAAAGACAGCAACGCTACACCGCTTAATATTCGCTGCCTTTTTTAATCGCTGCTCGTTTGTGAGCCTATAGACTGCGTTGTCTAAATGTTGCGTCTATCTTCCCAATTAGGATTGACGAGCGCTGTCAGTATGTGGTCTTCCCATTTACCGTTAATTTGTAGGTAATCTTTGGCAAAACCTTCACGTACAAAACCGAGGTGCTCAAGTACACCCGCACTTCGTTCATTGTGAGGCATATAACCCGCCATTAGGCGATGCATGTTCTGCACGTCAAACATGTAGTCTTTCGCCATGCCGAGGCCTCTGCGCATGTAGCCATGGCCCTGGGCTTGCTCTGCGAGTGAATAACCTACGTTGCACGCATAGAACGGGAAACGAGACAAATTACTGAACGAGATAGTCCCTAACATTTCGTTAGTATCGGCATTAATCAATAAACAGTAGTAGCCGAGCCCCATTTTATGAAGCTCGTTTAACTTAATTAGGCGCTGTGCCCAGCCTGTTCTCTCAAAAAATGCATCTTCACGAATCGGTTCCCAAGGCTTGAGATACTCTCGATTCACTTGGAAGTACTCACTGATCATAGTCGCATCGTCTATCTCAGCGGTACGTAGAATCAGATTTCCATCTCGCTTGTAAATGCGTTCTGGTGTGCTCAAATCTTCCATAATTTAGGTCTTATTCGATCAGTTCTTTCTAATACCGTAATCACGAAGTTTATTCGCAATAGAGGTATGAGACACGTTCAAACGCTTGGCTAACTTGCGACTTGATGGGAATGACTGGTAAAGCTTCTCCAAAATCTGAGACTCATAGTCTTTCATGATCTCATCCAGAGAGCCATCTAAGCTCAAGTTCGCCATGCCTGTTGTCATGGTTTCTAACTGAGGTAAGTGGAACTGCTCAACCGTTAGCGTATCTGAATCCAGTTCAGTAAGCGCACGTAATACCATGTTGTCTAGTTGACGAATGTTGCCCGGCCATTGGTAGCTACCAAGTTGGTCGATTAGCTCTTGAGTAAGCTTAGGCTTAAGCATACCAAGCTGTTGTGCGTATTTAGCTACGAACAGTTCCAGTAATGGCGCAACGTCGTTAGAACGTTCACGCAATGCTGGAATAGAGAGAGTCAGTACATTCAAGCGGTAGAACAAGTCTTCACGGAACGAGCCTGAATCAGCAAGTTCAGAAAGACGGTGACGCGTTGACGCAATAATACGAACATCAGCGTGCATCTCTTCCTCTTCACCCACACGACGGAATGAACCATCTTGTAGGAAGCGAAGCAGTTTGATTTGTAGATGCGGGCTCATTTCGCCAATCTCATCTAAAAATACGGTACCGCCATTTGCTTGTTCGAAAATGCCTTTATGACCTTGTTCATGGTTGAATGAACCCGGGGCGTGACCAAACAGCTCAGTTTCTGCTACGTCATCAGGCATCGATGCACAGCTCAGAATCAAGAATGGGAAAGATGAGCGGTTCGAGCGGTTATGACACGCTTTCGCCAACATCTCTTTACCTGTACCTGTATCACCTTCAATCAGCAGAGGCTGATCTAGCATCGCCAGTTTTTTTGCTTGGCTGATTAACGCTTTATGACGATTAGAAACACCAACAAAATGCTCAAAGCCTAAGTTGTTCTGTTCAGGAATCGCATCAGGGGTATTCATCTCTTGGTTGCAAGAACGAATCGTCATAACCGCGCTCGCAAGCACAGGTTCGTTGACGTCACCACCCAGATAGATAGGTAGGATTTCAATAGAGAAGTCTAAACCGTCCAACACAACAACTTCACGATGGCGTGTGACTTCACCTTCGATCCAACGACCAAAGTTAAAGCTAGGTACGAAGGATGCGAGTGGTTCGCCAATCACTTCGTCTTCTTGTTTGCCAAATAGGTTGAGTGCAGCGTGGTTTGCCATATCGACTGAACCTTTAAGGTCAATCGCAATCACGGGATCAGGTAGGTTAGCCAACAAAGCGATCAGCTCAGTGTTGTGCCTTTCGCTCGGCATGAATTGTATTTTTCGTACATCCTTTACACCTGAAATTCGACGAATTTCAGCCATAAGTTCACTAAAAGCATCAAAATCAATATCAGGGCAGTTCAGGTAAATAATGCCTTTAACATCGATTTCAATTCCTCGTAAATCAATGCTTTTTGAGGCCAAGATATCGAGCAACTCACGCGTTAAGCCGAGTCGGTCTTCACACAATACTTCAAGACGCACAAATAGTCCTATTATAGGTGTCAGGATAAGTTGACAGTAGTGTGAATTAAGGTCTGAGTTCAGTCAAGAAGAAGAGTAAACATATGTTTACTCTTCGCTCGCAAACCACTCAATGTCATACATTTTGTTTCAAAGACGTACGTTTTATTTGAGGGTGATACGCTTTATTTCAGAAAGGACAGCTTTGCGCATGTCGGCCAGTTTTACTTTACGTTCATTATACCAAGGCATAGGGCGAAGTAATGTCATGGCTTTTAGACCCAATCGTGCAGTCAGGATACCAACACCCAAGCCCTGCCCCGCTCTCGCTGAGACTTTACCAGCCAGATCCATGGAAACTAAATCCATACTTGCATCAATCGCGAGTTCACTGGCACCCGCTGCTGCCATGTTGATTAATACCAACTTGAAAAGCTTAATGCGAGACCAGTATCCAAGTTCAATGCCGTACACATCAGCTAGCTTGTCTATCATGGTGAAATTACGCCACGCCACCAGCAACATGTCTGCCGCTGCTAATGGACTCACCGCAACCAAGGCTGCCGATTCAGTCGAAAACTTAGTAACGATTTGAGTCGCCACTTTGTCTTGCTGAGCAACAACTAATGCATCGTACATATCCAACACTTCGGCATCACTATGTGCAGGGTTGATGCTGTTTCTCCACTTATCGAACGCCGGAGACTCCGCAATAATGCCGCCCTGCTTAGCGATGTTTTCACAGAACGCTTTGCCTTTACCGACACTTTGGCTCTGTAGTAGCCCTTCACTCTGCTCTTGTACGCTAAAGTGATCTTTCAATGAGCGTAGCTTCCACAGCTCTTTGCCAATTGCACCTAAGCCCAATGAAGCGATTGCCGCGATAAAACCAGCCCAACCGAGCGCGAGCCAATCTGCTGATTGAACCGCCGTGACGACAGAATCAATCGCTTGCCAGCCCACTAAGCCTGCGAAAGCAACCATTAAGCCAGAGCCCAACCACTTTCTCTTTTTACTTGGACGAATGATCTGTTCCAGTTGTTGCTCGGCTTCGCCATCTAGCTCGCTCTCAACCTGTGGTGCAACGGGTACAAATTTCTCTTGTTCGGTAAACAACTGCTGAGCGCCTAATTCTGGGGTCGCTTCGCCCACGCCTTGTTTTCCAAAAGCATTATCATTGTCATCAAAAGAGGTCTTCAGCGGCTCATTAAAGACCTGCTTTGTTTTTAATTCACTCATCTTTTATTGCCTCAATTACTTCAACTTATCGCCAATGAGATACTCTAAAACCTTATCAATTCTTAGGTGTTGGCAAGGTTCATCCGAATGTTGCTCCATTGGCCTAAAGCTCGTGAAATCAAACTGGTTAGTTTCCCAGTACTGCTTGTTTGGCAGCTTGCGTGGCACCTCACCCGGATACATAGTCTGGGGAACGTTATCCAAAGTAACACCTTGCAGTGCTGGCACATTGTCCGAGCCCGATGAGATATAACCTGCACTGGTCGCTTGAATAGAAGCGATGCTCATGCAGCTCATATCGATATGCTCAAACGCCGCCTGTTGCCACGCTGGGTGTACCATCTGTTGCAGCAGTGACACCAAGTTTGGATGCTGATCTGGTGTTACATGGTCTGCCTTAGTCGCTGCAAACAGGATCTTGTCGATCTTCGGAGCAAACAAACGTCTCAGGATATTGCTTCGGCCATATTTAAAGCTCTTCAATAACTGTTCAAGTGCACCACGCATATCCATGAAAGAGTCGTAACCTGCATTGAGTGGCTGCAAACAATCCACCAGCACAATTTGTCTGTCGAAGGTTGAGAAATGATTCTTGTAGAACGCTTTAACAACCTTCTGTTGATACTCTTCATAGCGAGCTTTCAGCACCGCATAGTTACTTGTTTTCGAGAATTTACCTCCTGGTGCTGCGCATGGGAAAAACTGCAACACAGGCGCGCCTTCAAGCTCACCAGGTAATACAAATCGCCCCGGTTGCACCCAATGTAGTCCATTGCTCTTACAAGTGTGGAGATACTGAGTGTAGCTATCCGCAATGTTAACCAGTTTCTTCTCATCAGCTTCAGCCAACAGGTCAACGTCGCCAAGCATTGCGCTCCACTCTTGCGAATAGGTTTCTCGGTCACCTTTTAATGCGGCAAACTGAGATTGGCTCCACGTTTCAAAGTCCATATCCAATAACGGTAAATCAAGTAACCATTCACCCGGATAGTCAACAATGTCGAGATAAAGCGTACTGTTTTTACTCAGTAGCTTCTTCGCGCCTTTTGCCGGCTTGTATTTAATGGCCAAGCGAATTTCACTGACATCGCGCGTCGGTACTGGCCATTCTGGTGGCTGACCATTTAATGATTCCATCGCTTCGTCATAAGAGAACCGCGGAATCATCATGTTGTGTTGTGGGATGCGCTTTGCACCAATAATTCTTCCGTCTCGCGCTGATGCAAGAAGCGGTAAATTCTTATGAGTAGAGGTATGAAGAAGTTGGTTAACCAACGAGGTAATGAATGCTGTTTTACCTGCACGAGACAGACCCGTGACCGCTACTCTAATGTGAGAATCCGTTCCTCTGCTTATAAAGTCACTCATTTCTTGAGTTAGGTGTTTCATTTGAACGACTCCGTGATATTTAGGCAAGCTGGTTATGATGATAGAGAGGCAAGCCTATGTTCTTTCCCTATAGGGATAGTTTGTATGCTGTTACTTGTTCTTTTACTAATAGTGATTAGTATGCAATACACATTCTTAATGCTAGATGAATAAAAGCCCCTGACTACATTCATAATCAGGGGCTTTAAAATTTTTGCACGATATCCGACGTTTAATCGTCTTCAATCAACTTGTAGATAACAAACAGTGCAATCTCTGCAATTAGCCAAAGCGCACAAGTAATCGTCACGTATTTATTATCAAAGATACTAATCCCTTTCAAGATCAGGTCGTAGCCAACAAAAGCACCAATCACCACTGCCAAGATAATCTGTAGGATCTGAATAAAACGAGGCATTCCTCTCTCCTATGTTCTTATATCAAACTATGTGTTTATCACTATATCATTGATAATATGACAAAAGTGCAGATAATGCTGCACTTTTGTCTTCAACTTTCTGTCAAAAATTGCAATTCAAACGCTGAAGTTAGCGACAATTACGATTTTTGGGCTTCGGTTAATTACGCTTTCTCAGCTTCAGCAATCTTCACTTTCCACGTGTCAGGGCCGATCTGGTGTGCGTTCACGCCGTTAGAATCAACTGCTACCGTTACTGGCATATCTTCAACTTCAAACTCGTAAATCGCTTCCATACCGAGATCTTCAAACGCAACTACGCGTGCTTTTTTAATTGCTTTCGCGACTAAATAAGCTGCACCACCAACCGCCATTAGGTACACCGCTTTGTGTTCTTTGATTGATTCAACCGTTGCAGGACCACGTTCCGCTTTACCGATCATACCCATAATGCCAGTTTCGTTCAGCATCATGTCGGTAAACTTATCCATACGAGTAGACGTTGTTGGGCCAGCAGGACCTACCGCTTCATTACCTACAGCATCAACAGGACCCACGTAGTAAATGAACTTGCCTTTGAAATCAACGCCAGCAGGTAAGCCTTCGCCGCTTTCTAGCATGCCTTGAATACGTTTATGAGCAGCATCACGGCCCGTTAGGATTTTGCCTGATAGAAGAACTGTTTCACCAGTCTTCCACTCTTGAACATCTTCTTTGGTTACTTCATCAAGGTTAACACGGCGTGTGTTTGCACCCGCTTCCCAAGTGATGTCTGGCCACTCTTCCAGTTTAGGTGGCGTTAGCTCTGCTGGGCCGCTGCCGTCTAGTGTGAAGTGAACGTGACGTGTTGCTGCACAGTTCGGAATTAGGCAAACAGGCTTAGACGCTGCGTGTGTTGGTGCTGTTTTGATTTTCACATCAACAACGGTAGTTAGACCACCAAGACCTTGTGCGCCAATACCTAGCTTATTTACGCGGTTGAAGATGTCTAGACGAAGCTCTTCTTCTGCGTTCTCAGGACCTTTCTCGATAAGCTCTTGGATATCGATGTGTTCCATCAGAGACTCTTTCGCCAGTACCGCTGCTTTCTCAGCAGTACCGCCGATGCCTATACCTAGCATACCCGGTGGACACCAGCCCGCGCCCATCGTTGGTAGCGTCTTCTCTACCCACTCTGCAATGTCATCAGAAGGGTTAAGCATAACCATCTTAGTTTTGTTCTCTGAACCACCGCCTTTCGCCGCGATTTGAATTTCAACTTTGTTGCCTGGAACCATATTAACATGAACAACCGCAGGTGTGTTGTCTTTAGTATTAATACGCTTACCTGCAGGGTCCATTAGGACAGATGCACGCAGTGGGTTATCTGGGTTGTTGTAAGCTTGACGAACGCCTTCATCAACCATTTGTTGTACTGTTAGATCCGTTTCCCACTTCACATCCATACCGATGTTCACGAAACAAGTAACGATACCTGTATCCTGACAGATAGGACGGTGACCTTCCGCAGACATACGTGAGTTAATCAGAATCTGAGCGATCGCATCTTTAGCTGCTTGGCTCTCTTCTTTCTCGTACGCTTTTTCTAGGGCTTGGACAAAGTCTAAAGGGTGATAATAAGAAATGTACTGAAGTGCGTCAGCGACACTGCTGATCACATCTTGCTTACGAATAACCGTCATTGCATGCCTCTTTATTGTTCTGGTTCCATGTGGGTTCACAGCTTGGCTATATATGCCAAATCGAATTAGGTGGTTTAGCTTTTTATTGTGTTGAGCTGTATTTAGTTGCTTTAGCAATCGCTTGCATAGCTTTAAACTAAACCACTTGGATTACTCCGTTCTAATCAAGAACCCATTTTATTTTCAATTTATGATACTCTTGCTTCCTCTCACAAGCCATGCAGTGATCGAACTCTTTGTCACAAATTAAACAAATGAATAACAACGAATTTCGCGCCATCCATATCAAGCCGCTTGAATATCAATCAACTTTAGCTAAACAGCTGTTTTCTCATATCGAAAACCTGCCGTGGGCAATGCTATTACGCTCTGCTTCAGAAAGCCACGTTGATAGTCGATACGACATTTTAGTTGCTCAACCCATCGCCACCTTCGAAACAATCGGTGCAAAAACCACCATTAATGTTAAAGAGACGTGCGAGGTTTCAGATTCCGATCCTTTCGAACTGCTAAACCACTATCAGCAGCAATTGTTACCAGCCACGAATGAGCACTCTGAGTTGCCGTTCATCGGCGGTGCATTAGGCTACTTTAGCTACGATTTGGGTCGAAGAGTGGAAACACTTCCGGCTACTTCTACACGTGATATTGATGCACCCGATATGGCGGTAGGCCTTTACGAATGGGCGATTGTGGTTGACCACAAGTTGAAAACAGCTTGTGTGGTTGGGCAAAACATCGAAGCGCACTGGGATTGGTTATCTCAACAAGAAGCTCAACCTACGGTTGAAGAGTTTAGCCTAACAACACCGTGGCAATCGAACATGAGCGAGCAGAGCTACGCAGATAAGTTTGATAGCGTTCAAGAATATCTACTGTCCGGTGACTGCTATCAAATCAACTTGGCTCAGCGCTTCAATGCAAAATACCAAGGCAGCGAATGGTTGGCCTACGAAAAACTAGAGCAGTATAACTCGGCTCCGTTTTCTGGTTTCATCCGTCTGGCCAACAGTGCCATTATTAGTGTCTCACCAGAACGCTTCCTAGAGCTAAAAGATAACGTTATTGAAACGAAACCCATCAAAGGCACTCGTCCTCGTTCTGATGACCATGTGATTGATGACTCGAATGCACAAGAACTAGCAAGCGCGGATAAAGATCAGGCTGAAAACCTGATGATTGTAGATTTACTTCGTAACGATATCGGGCGAGTAGCAAAGCCAGGAACGGTTCATGTCCCTAAATTATTCGATATTGAAAGCTTTCCTGCGGTGCATCACTTGGTGAGCACCATCAGAGCTGACCTTGATTACCAATATTCTGCAACGGACCTGTTAAGAGCTTGTTTCCCGGGCGGCTCTATTACCGGCGCCCCTAAAGTTCGTGCGATGCAGATCATCGAGGAGCTGGAGCCACATCGACGCTCGGCTTATTGTGGCAGTATCGGTTACATCAGCAGAAATGGCAGAATGGACACCAGCATTACCATCCGAACTTTAGTGGCGGAGAACAATACGCTTTATGCTTGGGCTGGCGGTGGTGTGGTATTCGATAGTGATTGTGCGTCTGAATACCAAGAAACGCTGGATAAACTAAGTCGAATCCTCCCTGTACTGGAAGAGTGCTAAGTAACACCAGTTTACTGACCGCTTAGTACAAGTTCTAAGCCAAAACGAAAAGCAGAAAAAGCCGAAGTCATCGCGATGATCACTTCGGCTTTTTATTCCCAAACTTTTGCTATAGCTGTTATGCAGTCATCAACTATGACGTAGTGATAGGTCCAACACCCCACTTCTTAAGCATTTCTTTTAGGTCATTAGCCGTATATGGCTTACTCAGGATGTCGTTCATCCCACATTGAATACAGCGCTCGCGCTCCTCCAACGTAGTCCCTGCCGTCAGCGCGACAATAGACTTAGAATAACCTTTCTCTCTAAGTGTCTCAGTTGCTTCAAAGCCATCCATGAGTGGCATCCGGCAATCCATAAACACAATGTCATATTCTGTGTCTGACGCGAGCTCTACCCCTTCAACACCATTGCTGGCAATCGCAGGCTCTATCTCATGTTTACGTAGCATCTGCTGAATGATGATCTGGTTCATCTTAATATCATCAACCACCAACACTTTCAGCAGTGAAAGTTCAACTTCAGATTCAAACCCTTTAGAAATCGTATCGCTACCATCAGGAACATCGACAACTTGGAGGGGGACTGAAATGGTAAATGTCGTCCCTGAACCAACAATGCTGGTTACACCTATATCGCCATCCATCAGGCCGACTAGCTTACGGCAAATCGCTAAACCTAACCCAGTACCTTCATAATTACGGCTACTTGAGTTATCCGCTTGAGTAAAGGGTTCAAACAGCGTTTTATAAGCGGACTCAGCAATACCGACTCCGGTATCTTCTACAGAGAAAACGAAGTGCTGATCACGCCATTCGATATCAACGTTTACATGCCCTTCCTCGGTAAACTTAATCGCATTACCGATCAGGTTTACAAATAACTGAGTGATTCGCTCTAAATCACCTTTGAAGTGTGACGGGACGTCTGAAGCTACGCTAATGTTAAAGTCGAGTTGTTTCTCAATTGCTCGATTGGTAAAGATACTCTCAATAGTATTTCTTAAGTCATGCAAAGAGAACTTTTTAGGGATCAACTCCAGCATACCCGCATTAATTTTGCTGTAGTCCAATAAGTCATTGATAATGGTTCTTAAAAACTCACCTGATTGACTTAAGTTATTCAAGATTTCTCGTTGGGAACTATTGAGCTCGGTATCACTGATTAATTCCGCACTTCCCAATAAACCGTTGAGCGGCGTTCTTAGCTCATGGTTAATCATCGCGACAAAATCGCGCGTGGCTCGCTCAGATTCCTCTGCTCGCTTACGAGACTCAATATTTCGATTGATGGCTAACTGGTGAGTAATGGCACTACAGATAAGATCTGTAACCAGTAAGAGTTGGCTCTCGATAAAGTCGACATCTTGTTCAGATAGGTTGACCTTGACGATCAATGCTCCAACGATAACCTTCTCAACTTCAAGTGGTACTGTGAGCAGATCACCTTCCCATTGGGTTTCAACGATTTCTTGGTCAAAATCACCAACCGATGCATCACCATAATCGTAGGATTGAAGTTGTGGGAGCAGCTTCGATGGCAATATTAAGCGGCTAGCTTCAATAAGGTAACTGTTTGTCACGTTAGTGGTCAGTTGAGACAGCATCACATCATCTACGTCGCTTCGAAGAAACGCGCGACCAAAATCTATCAATAGATTATCGATTTGTTCTTGAAACTCGATACGACGAATGTTCGCATTAGAACGCTTTTCCAACTGGCGCAGGGCAAGCTCCAGCTGTTGGTTGGCTTCGAACAGTTCAAGACTTTTTTGCTCCAACAGAGCTTCAGCGGCTTTGCGGGCGGCTATTTGGCGCTTTAGTTTCTTCTCTAAGGCAGAGGCCGGATCCATATTACTTTTCTACTTTGAGATTAAACCTAACCACACTTTGGTCATCATTCTGAGGCGTCATTTCCACTGTGATCGATTCTCCATGGTATTCCGCACAGCCTTCAATTAGCCCTAAACAGACATGCGACATGCATCGTGCGCTTTTATAATCAAAAACAAGCTGTGCTTCGGTCGTGGTGATAAAACTGAATTCAGGAGGCTCAGCATCCGGGTAGAGCTTTTTCACTTCTACGTGAATGTAGCGCTCTACGTACTGAATAAATTGGAAGGTGGTATTGCTATGAGCAAGGCTCGCTTTATTCGGTAAAGAGGCCAGTAAGTTCTTAAATACTGACTGTCCAAAGACGCGTTGTAAGCTGGCCGCATCAATATCGGTTTTCTTACTCAAATTGATAATCAACCTGACAAGATCTTTGTGGTCGTAACTACCAACCGATGTATAGATCCCTTCATCTTCCGACATTTCTAAAACTTCTTCCAAAAGCTCTAAACCGAACTTATCTTCAACAAGCTCTAAGAATTCGGTGAATATGATTCCTTTCATTTCATACCTTATCTTTTGTTTCTTTTTAGAATAGTCTACTAAGTCTTTGTTATCAAATTCTTAATCAAAAAAGTAGGGATTCGTAGCTAATTTTATGACATTGATAACGGATATTCATCTAGATGCTCACTTCAAATATAGCAAAAACCCACAATATTGAGTGCTCTAGCTCACCGATAGCCTCTATGGTACTTACCTCTTAGGTTGGCATTACGCGAAAGGTTGTGCCTATACTTAAAGGCATAATAATCAATAAATTGGCAAGCTATGAACCGAGATAACTTCCTACAACAGTTTCAACTAAACCCACCTGTTGGCTATCACCCAGAGTCCGTTGAACGCGTTTCTCATATCAGTGGTGAGGAATTGCGAAAAGCGGCAGTGGTAGTTGGTTTAGTAGAAAGGGAAGATGGTTTACACGTCATTTTTACTAAAAGAGCAGCCCATTTAAAACATCACCCAGGACAAGTTAGCTTTCCAGGAGGTAAACATGAGCTCTCTGACCCATCTATGCAATTTACTGCACTTAGAGAGCTTCATGAAGAGGTAGGAATTCGATCGGATCAGGTTAAAATTGTTGGGCAATTACCTGCCTTGAGTACTATTAGTAAATTTTCTGTTACGCCGATTGTCGCATTAGTTGATCCCGACTATAAACCCATCATTGATCAGAACGAAGTCGCTTCCATTTTTGAGGTTCCGGCTACCTATGTTTTAGACCAAGCGAAATTGCACAGCCACACTGTTAACTTCAAGAAAATCAAACATCGTGTTTTCGCGATGCCCTTCGAAGAGCACCTTATATGGGGCGTCACGGCACAAATCATCCAATCTATGCAGCAACATGTAGTGCAACGAATTACATAGAAACTACGTTTTGTTTAATCTCTGTTAACAAACAACACGCTTTGTATGGAACAGATTTATTAATGCAATTTTACGCAATCGTTTACTTGGTATAATTCTGTACAAGCGCCCCTTTCAGATAAGAAAAACTAATATCAGACATGAACATAAATCACATGTAGCACGCCATTTTCGTGATCAAAAATCCGTTTTTCGCATATCATGTGACACGCCGTTTCATTACATGATTTAGATCTATTTTTTGCCGACGAAAATTCTGCAAAATTAGCCCCGACTTATTTCCTGTTCCCAAAAAATGAGTAATTTAACATGAACACAACAACTTCTTCGGCAAATGCCGTAAAAGACTCGAGCAAGTTTAACTATAAAGATTTTACCTGGTGTTTATCACTATTCGGTACAGCAGTTGGTGCTGGTGTACTATTCCTTCCAATTAAAGCTGGTGCGGGTGGTTTTTGGCCATTAGTTATCCTAGCTCTTATTGCTGCACCAATGACTTGGTTCGCACACAAATCTCTAGCACGTTTCGTACTGTCTGCAAAAAATCCTGAAGCTGACATTACAGATACAGTAGAAGAACACTTCGGTAAGACTGGCGCAAACCTTATTACTTTCGCTTACTTTTTCGCTATCTACCCAATCGTTCTAATTTACGGTGTTGGTATCACAAACACTGTTGATTCTTTCCTAGTAAACCAAATGGGTATGGAATCTATTCCTCGTCCTCTTCTTTCTGGTGCACTTATCCTTGCAATGACAGCGGGTGTTGTATTCGGTAAAGATCTAATGTTGAAAGCAACTTCAGCAATGGTTTACCCACTAGTGTTCATCCTACTAGCACTGTCTTTCTACCTAGTTCCTGATTGGAACACTTCAATGATGGAAGTAACGCCTGAATGGTCAACAATGCCTTCTGTTATCTGGCTTGCAATTCCAATCATCGTGTTCTCTTTCAACCACAGCCCAATCATCTCTCAGTTCTCTAAAGAGCAACGTCGTGTATACGGTGAAAACGCAGTTAAGAAAACTGACGCTATCACTGGCGGCGCAGCAATGATGCTAATGGGTTTTGTAATGTTCTTCGTATTCTCTGTTGTACTTTCTCTATCTCCAGAGCAACTAGCGAATGCACAAGCACAGAACATCTCTGTACTTTCTTACCTAGCTAACGTTCACGAGTCTCCACTTATCTCTTACATGGGTCCTCTAGTAGCGTTCGCAGCAATCACATCTAGCTACTTCGGTCACTTCCTAGGTGCTCACGAAGGTCTTGTTGGTCTAATCAAGTCTCGCTCTGGTTCTTCAGTAAGCACTATCGAAAAAGTATCTCTAGCGTTCATCGTTGTGACTACTTGGATTGTTGCAGTAGTTAACCCAAGCATCCTAGGCATGATTGAAACAATGGGTGCTCCAATGATTGCAGCTATCCTGTTCCTAATGCCTGTATTCGCGATGAACAAAGTACCGGCAATGGCTAAGTACAAAACTTCAGCACCTGTACAAATCTTTACAGCTTTATGTGGTCTAGCGGCTATTAGTTCTGTAATCTACGGCGCTCTTTAATCTATAAGCAGCTTTTATAAGATGCCTTTCATCTTATATCGCGAGATTAGACACAAAATATAATGATAATAAATGAGCCTCCCTACTCCCCTTGGGAGGCTCTCTTTTTGAGGTAATCGCTATGATTAGTGTATTTGATATCTATAAAATCGGTGTTGGTCCATCGAGCTCGCACACAGTTGGACCAATGAAAGCGGGTAAAGAATTTATTGATGACCTACGTTCAATGGGAAAATTGTGCGACATCACTAAAATCACCGTGGACGTATATGGATCACTATCACTGACAGGGAAAGGTCACCACACAGATATCGCAATCATCATGGGTCTTGCTGGCAATACTCCTGAGCGTGTTGATATCGATTCTATCCCGGGCTTTATTGCTCGCGTAGAAGAAACTGAACGCCTTCCTGTTGGCATGCACTGTCACACAGTTTCGTTCCCTCGCGATGGTGGTATGAACTTCCATACTAGCAACCTTTCTCTGCACGAGAACGGCATGAGCATCCACGCGTGGATTGGTGACGAAGTTGCATACTCAAAAACTTACTACTCAATTGGTGGCGGTTTCATCGTTGACGAAGAGAACTTCGGCAAAGAAGAAGAAAACCCAATCAAAGCACCTTACGAATTCACAACAGCTGAAGAGCTAGTTAACCAGTGTAAAGACAGCGGTCTTTCTATCAGCACACTGGTTATGAAAAACCAAGCGGCTTTCCACTCTGACGAAGAGTCTCGTACTTACTTCGCAAACATTTGGAAAACAATGCGTGAGTGTATGGATCGCGGTATGAATACTGAAGGTATCCTGCCTGGTCCACTACGTGTACCTCGCCGTGCTGCTGCACTTCGCCAACAGCTAATGACTTCAGAAAAAACAACAAACGATCCAATGTCTGTTGTTGACTGGGTAAACATGTTCGCATTCGCAGTAAACGAAGAGAACGCAGCTGGCGGTCGTGTAGTGACTGCACCAACAAACGGCGCATGTGGCATCATCCCTGCAGTTCTGGCTTACTACGATAAGTTCATCCAAACTGTGACTGAAAAAGACTACATCCGTTACTTCGCAGCTTCTGGCGCTATCGGTGGTCTATACAAGCGTAACGCTTCTATCTCTGGTGCAGAAGTTGGCTGTCAGGGTGAAGTTGGCGTGGCATGTTCTATGGCTGCTGCTGGCCTTGCTGAGCTTATGGGTGGTAGCCCTGAGCAAGTATGTATGGCTGCAGAAATCGCAATGGAGCACAACCTAGGTCTAACATGTGACCCAGTTGCTGGCCAAGTACAAGTTCCATGTATCGAGCGTAACGGTATTGCTGCTGTAAAAGCAATCAACTCAACTCGTATGGCACTTCGTCGTTCTTCTGCTCCTACTGTTTCTCTAGATAAAGTTATCGAAACAATGCTAGAAACAGGTAAAGACATGAACGCTAAATACCGTGAGACATCTCAAGGTGGTTTGGCTGTTAAGGTTGTTTGTTAATCGACTCTCGCTAACAAACAAGCAATAAAAAAGGAACGCATATGCGTTCCTTTTTTATATCTCAGTATCTGTTACTGCGAATCACAGCAACTAAAGCGATTGGTTAAATCACTTGAGAGATAAGTAAGAAGCAACCAAACAGCAATGAGAAAAGTAGCATTGGCTTGCCACCTTCAGCACTGTATCTATCTTCTGCTACTTTCATAAAGCGTTGCTTGTGAACCATTACCAGAGGAACGAATACGGCCAAGAACACAAGGATGATGCCAGCGTAGTTCAGCACTTGTAGAAACTTGTCCGCTGCCAACAATGAACCCGCTAATGGCAAGATAAAGCTAATGCAGTAAGTCACCGCCGTATTTTGGTTGAACATGTCTCGGTTTTGGTTGAATAGCGACATAGCCACACCAAAGAACGAAGTCAGCAGAGCCAAACCTGTGAAGATAGATAACACGGTACCCACCCATGGCGACTGAGCTTCAAATGCCGCCATCAAGTCAGAGACATTGTGGAAGCTTCTAAACTGCTCTTCACTCAAATTACCTACCACAGCAAACAACCAACATAGGTAGCACACTAGAGGAATAAGAGAGCCTACGATTACCATATTACGAAGCTGCTTATCGGTCGCTTCATGGTTGTAAGAAACCAAAGTTGGAATCACGACCATAAAGCCAAAACTGGTGAACAAGATTGCACTCGTTTTGATTAGGTCAACATGATTGTGACTCGTTACCTGCATTAGGTTATCTTGCGTCATGCTTGGCGCTAAAAACGCCATCGTTGCAAACAAGCTTGCCAGCATCACGAAGAACAGTGCACGGTTGAGCTTATCAATTACGCCTGTGCCACTTGCCACAACAGCACCGGCAAGCAAGGTAAACGTGATTTGGCTAGACGTTGCGGTAATGTCTATACCGAAATTAGACAGCAACTTACTCAGCAAGTCGCCCGCGCCTAAGATGTAAGCCATTAGCAAGCAAATCAGCAATGCGTAAAGCAGACCATTGGTGATTAGTTGCCCTTGTTTGCCTAGTGTCTTTCTAGCGATAGAGTTTAATCCTAAGCCACCACCCGCTTTGATGGTTGCTTCTAGAAGTAGTAATGCCGCGTAAGTGGTACCGAAACAGATCAGAACCATTAGCATTGTGCCGTAAAGCAATCCGAATTGAGCTAATACCATTGGGATTGCAAGCATACCAGCACCGAGAGCGGTACCAGCGATAATTAGGGAGCTACCCATCATTTTAATATTCATTGTCTTTAACTTATTTATTTAGTTTTTAATAGGTGTAGTTCTCTGTCATCAACCAAGATGCAAAGAAAATTCGAAAGAAGTTAAGCTTTAAAACGAATATCGATAGGAGCGATAAGCGGAGTTAAATCGCGAAAAGGCAGTAGAAAACGAGTAATACAAGCGAGAGTATAGAGAGGTGTGTTCAGATGAAGAAGCCATGTTCTGATGTGGTGACCCTTCTGTGGGTTCGATGATCGGTGATGTAATCTTGAATTTCATGTATGTGTCCAATATCAATAAGTCACATTCCATATTATTTAAAGCAGCGTATCCATTGCAGCCCTTCCTCTATCATTAGAGGTGACTTCATATTATCGAATGAACTCTGAAACACAACGCTATAACCACATTTTTTGCTATTAAATTGAACAAAACAAGCATTTGGATATTAATTAACCACCAAACATCAAAAAACAATAATCATTATTAATAAAAGACTTGTTAACTAATACAACTCGAGCATCCAAAATAGTACTTTTATTCGCACCAGCTTCGACTCACTTGCTAGGTGAAACTATCAAAACCGGATCCTTACTCTTTAGAGGTTCCTAATAGACCTCAGTGAGCATACAAACTCGCTACATCACAGAAACAAAACCACAACCGGAGTGTGGTCACACTATTCGATATACCCCATAGGTGGTAAGGACTCTTGCCAGTACAGTATCCGCGTCATCAGAACTAATAAAAACACCTATGCGCTCAACAATAACCTTCAAGATCTTGGTTGCTCTTGCCATTGTATTCACCTTTTTACTGGCAATATCCACCTACTTTCAATATTCCCAACAAAAACAACTGGTTAATTCCGTTCTAAGTGAACAACTTCACGATAAAGCGAGCAACTACTTCGATAGCCTTAATATGATGATGCTAACAGGCACTATGGCGCAGAAAGAAACACTGCGTCAGAAAGCATTAGCGCAAGAAGGCATTGAAGACGTTCGAGTATTACGTGCCGAAGCCGTAAGTAAGTTGTATGGTCCAGGCAATGACAACCAAACACCTGTTGACGAGATTGATAAAAGAGCCTTGTCAGGCGAAACGGTTATCGAGCCATTTTCTGCCGATTGGGGTAAAGGGTTAGTAATCGCCCTGCCAATGAAATCGAGCGAAAACTATCGTGGTACCAATTGTGTCGCGTGTCATATGGCACCAGAAGGCGAAGTATTGGGCGCAATACGACTGGAGTACAATCTGAGTCATGTTAATTCTCTAATTAACACTCAAACCATGGCTGCGATTGGTATTATGGCGGTGATCTCTTTTGCCGGTTTTGTACTGACGATGGGACTGATTCGTAAAATCATTGTCCGCCCACTTCAGCAAACCTCGCGCTTTATGACTCAAGTCAGCAGCGATAAAAACCTTTCAAACCGCTTACCTGAACAGAGCCAAGATGAAATTGGCACTTTAGCCAAATCAATCAACTCGTTCATGGGCACCGTGTCAAACAGCTTGGAGCAAGTACAAGACACCTCTCATAAGCTGAACGCGTCCGCCAATCAACTGACGAGCGTTGCTCAAATTACTGAGCAAGCCGCTAGCGACCAGCAAAATGAAACGGCGGAAGTTCAAAGTAATATTGAAGGCATACAGGCTCAACAAATTAATGTGGAGCAAGCAACGCTAACCGCATCCGACCTTATCAATCACACTTCGGACGTTGCCTGTAACAGTGCGAACCAAGCCCATGAGGCAAGCAGCGAGATAAAGAACCTTGTTAGTAGTATCGAAGAGGTCAAACTCAAGATCACCACACTCAATGAGCAGACTGGCGAAGTGTCTTCGATATTGAGTGTGATTCGTGGCATTGCCGATCAAACCAACCTTTTGGCACTCAATGCGGCGATAGAAGCAGCAAGAGCGGGAGAGCAAGGCCGAGGGTTTGCTGTCGTTGCTGACGAAGTTCGCCATCTCGCCTCTCGAACCGCAGAAGCCACAGGCAGTATTGAATCGATCATCCACCAATTCCAACAAGGCAGCGAAGAATCACTAACTTCCGCTGACCGCGTATGTGAGCAAGCGCATCGAAGCTCAAGTGACATCGACGCACTCGCTGCTGAGATGAATGGTGTTGTCGAAGAGATGAAACAGGTGCTTGCCCATGCGCAGAATATTCAGCAACAAACACAATCCACGACCCAAGCTACCAAAGATGTTCAGCAGAAAGTCGAAACCATCACTTCACATGCTAATGACACATCACTATCGGCTGGTGAGACGCGCAATATCAGTAACGATTTAGAAGAGCTGTCAGACCATCTAGAATCCCTGATTAATCAGTTCACCTTGTCTTGTACAAGAGACAAGGCCTAAATCGAGAGCAATACCTAACTGCAATCCAACAAAAAAGCGCTCAATCATGAGCGCTTCACCTTTCTATGTTGCCACGATTTAGGCTGTGAACTCTGAGTTCAAACAGCCGCTAGTGCGTAATCGACACCGCTGATAAGTCTTTATGCTTGTGGTACATCGCATGCTTGTAAATGAGCTTCGCGCTGACCTCATCCATACCTGCGACCTCAACATAAGCGCCTTTCTTGCGAAACTTAAACACCACCTTATCGAGCGCTTCGACTGAGGTGTTATCTAAGAAGGAGGCTTCAGAAATATCGATTGTAACCAGTGAGGTCGCCTTATCGTAATCGAACAAATCCACAAAGGCATCAGAAGAAGCAAAGAACACATTCCCCTTAACTCTATGAGTTGTGTGCAGTTGATTGGCCACAACCTCATCAGAGATAAAGACCATAGACTTACTCGCGTGTGCATAAAATAGGGCCGAAAGTACTACGCCAACCGCAACACCAATCGCGAGGTTATGAGTAAAGACGACCACAACAACTGTCGCCAACATGGTGACATTTGTCGGTAAAGTATGGTCTTTAAGTTCAACGATAGAACGCCAAGAAAAAGTACCGATTGATACCATAATCATCACAGAGACTAACGCCGCCATTGGAATCAACTTTAACCAATCAGAAGCGAACACTACCATTAGTAAAAGAAGTACGCCTGCGATCATGCTGGATAGCCTAGTTAAACCACCTGATTTAATATTGATGATTGACTGACCTATCATGGCGCAACCTGCCATACCACCAAACAGTGACGCAACAATGTTCGCGACCCCCTGCCCTTTACACTCATTGTTCTTGTTGCTTTCTGTATCCGTCAGATCATCAACAATGGTCGCTGTCATCAAGGATTCCAAGATGCCAACAACTGACAAAGCAATGGAGTATGGAAGTATGATTTCGAAGGTTTCTAATGAGAATGGAATGTTAGGAATTAAGAAGATTGGGAGTGAATCAGGTAGTTTTCCCATGTCACCAATGGTTCTCACATCTAAGCCAAACATCAAACTGATAATAGTGAGCGCGATAATAGCCACCAAAGGTGACGGTATTGCAGTTCCAAATTTGGGTAAGTAAGGCAACAAATAGATAATCGCCAGCCCCAAAACAACCAACAGATAAACGCTTGAGGGTACATTAATCAGTTCAGGTAATTGGGCCATAAAGATCAGAATAGCAAGTGCGTTTACAAATCCGGTAATCACAGATTTCGACACGAAGTTCATCAAATTACCTAGCTTCAAATAACCTGCAACAATCTGAATAACACCAGCTAAAAATGATGCTGCTAGTAGATAATCAAGCCCGTGCTCTTTAACTAATGTGACCATCAAAAGCGCCATTGCGCCTGTCGCACCAGATATCATCCCCGGGCGGCTGCCCACTAAGGCGGTGACAACACAGATACAAAATGAAGCGTACAAACCCACCTTAGGGTCGACGCCTGCGATAATGGAAAATGCGATAGCTTCAGGGATCAATGCAAGTGCAACCACAATCCCAGATAATGAATCTCCTTTGATATTTGATAACCAGTTTGTTTTTAAATAATTAAGCATGTAATTCTCTTTTACTTGTACAGCCAGTCCTGCCTTGTTCAGACATCATGTGATCGACTGTTTTTCATGAATGAGCGAGCGCTCGAAAAGTGCGGGTGTAGAGAGAATACAGGGGCTAAGGCGGCGTAATTAACACGTGAATATTAAACTCCTCTGGTAACTCTTTAGTTTGCAGCGACATGAGTTCGTGCCAAACAAAGAAGGTAAATGGTCTCCTAGATAGGAGAAGCCGCGACAATATAGTGTGAGGTTCGATGCAATCACACAATCATTATTGGAAACAAAGATTGCGACGGTTCAGTCAATGTAAGCCACGCGCAAGGTGAATCGAACTAAAGAAAAGTTAACAAGCAACCACAGTGAAAGTTAAACCCATGGCGAGATCGAACAAAAAACCAACCCTTTGTGAGTTTTATAGCGGACATACACAATATTTCTTTCGACAAGCAAGAATAAAGGTTGAAGCTCTCTGTATGACAGGTAATATGTTCCATTGATTTAAAAAGTTTATACAACTCAATGTTTCGATTGTTTTTTGTTCAAAACTTAGCGAACTATAGACAATCACTTGCAAACATTGCGTTGAATTTGTCCCTCAATGGAGAATGAAACCAACATGACTTACGCGCCTGTAAAAGACGTACTTGGCGGCAAGCTAGCGGTAGACAGTGAAGTAACTGTTCGCGGCTGGATCCGTTCACGTCGTGATTCCAAAGCTGGAATCTCTTTCCTTGCCATTTATGACGGCTCTTGTTTCGACCCGATTCAGGCCGTGGTCCCTAATAATCTTAATAATTACGAAAACGAAGTGCTAAAGCTAACTACTGGCTGCTCTGTTGAAGTAACAGGTAAGATTGTTGAGTCTCCAGCGAAAGGTCAAGATTTTGAGCTTGCTGCAACTGACGTTAAAGTTGTTGGTTGGGTTGAAGACGCAGAAACATACCCAATGGCGAAAACTCGCCACTCTATCGAATACCTTCGTGAAGTAGCTCACCTACGTCCACGTACAAACGTAATCGGTGCAGTAGCGCGTGTTCGTAACTGTCTATCTCAAGCGATTCACCGCTTCTACCACGAGCAAGGTTTCTTCTGGGTATCTGCTCCACTAATCACTGCTTCTGATGCTGAAGGTGCTGGTGAAATGTTCCGCGTTTCTACGCTAGACATGGAAAACCTACCTCGCACAGAAAAAGGCGATGTTGATTACAACGAAGATTTCTTCGGTAAAGAAACATTCCTAACAGTATCTGGCCAACTAAACGGTGAAGCTTACGCTTGTGCACTAAGCAAAGTTTACACGTTCGGTCCTACGTTCCGTGCTGAAAACTCAAACACAAGCCGCCACCTAGCTGAATTCTGGATGGTTGAACCTGAAGTAGCTTTCGCGGATCTAGAAGACATCGCTAAGCTATCTGAAGACATGCTTAAGTTTGTATTCAAAGCCGTACTAGAAGAGTGTCGTGACGACCTTGAGTTCTTCGCTCAACGTATCGACAAAGAAGCAATTACTCGTCTAGAGCAGTTCGTAACTTCTGACTTCGCACAAGTAGACTACACTGACGCAATCCAGATCCTTCTAGATTCAGGTCGTGAGTTCGAATTCCCAGTTGAATGGGGTATCGATATGTCTTCTGAGCACGAGCGTTACCTAGCTGAAGAACACTTCAAAGCGCCTGTAATCGTTAAGAACTACCCGAAAGACATCAAAGCATTCTACATGCGTGCTAACGATGACGGTAAGACTGTAGCGGCAATGGACGTACTAGCACCTGGTATCGGTGAAATCATCGGTGGCTCTCAGCGTGAAGAGCGTCTAGACATCCTAGACGAGCGCATGCGTGAAGTAGGTATCGACCCAGAGCACATGAACTGGTACCGCGACCTACGTAAATACGGCACTGTTCCTCACTCTGGCTTCGGTCTAGGTTTCGAGCGTCTAGTATCTTACGTAACAGGCATGGGCAACGTACGTGACGTTATCCCATTCCCACGTACTCCTCGCTCTGCGAACTTCTAATTCCGCGTTAAGCTCGAATTAAAAGAAAGAAAACAAAAACCTCCGCAGTGCGGAGGTTTTTTTATATTCAGAACAGAACGAAAACATCATTAGGAGTCATGCAAAACCAAGCTCCTTGATAAGTGCGCTAGTCAACGTCCTGATTACTTGCATACTTTATCGCGAGACCACATATCGCCATCATTACAAATGGAATCGCAGCGGTGGTGTATTCCGCCCAAGCCATATCAGCGAATGCTTTTGCCAACAATACATGGCCAAGAATAAGTAGAAGCGCACACACAATCGCGACGACAATCAGCTTCACTTCATTTCCCATAGTCATTTTCAACATAACGGTATCTCCAATATTTGGTCTAACGCTATTGAACCACAACTGTTCGGTAAATAAGGCGTACAGTTTCCCCACAATAAATCCGTACAGTTAGCATTATGTTGTTTTTTATGAGTCAGTTAGCGTTTATATTTGCACTTAATGCGCCAACTGATGGGCGAGTTTGCCGAGTAATACGAGGGCATCTTCTCTCTCTTGAGTGAGTTCGTAAGAGAAGTTCAGACGAATTGCATTGTCAGCTCTCCCCTGCTCACTAAACAAGTCACCTGATGCGACACTTATTCCCTGCGTAATCGCAAGTTGATGAAGCTGCTGGCTATCAAAGTCAGAATTGAAGCGGATCCAGATGAAGTAACCACCAGCGGGATCTTCAATTTTGATAGAGTGTGGAAAGTACTGCTTGATGACTTCTATAAACCGCGCTTTTCGCTCCAAAAGGCTCTTACGCAACTTACGTAGGTGATTATCGTAGCTTTCATGAGTTAAGAAGTGTGCAACACCAAGCTGAACTGGCGCGCTACTAGAGAGGGTGGAAAGCAGTTGTAGTTTCTGAATCGCATCATTGAAGCGAGCATTCACCACCCACCCCACTCGATAGCCTGGACAGAGACTTTTCGAATAGGAACCACACAGTAAAACCGAATCCGTTTTATCAAAAGCCTTCAGAGGCTTAGGTTTATGTCCTTCATGGTAAAGGTCACCGTACACATCATCTTCAATAATGTAGGTATTGTGCTGCTCTGCTATCTCGACTACTCGGCGTTTGGCTTCATCCGATAAACTTGTACCTGTTGGGTTTTGAAAAGTCGTCATCAGCCAACATGCTTTCACATTGTGGTTCTTCAGTACGCTTTCAAACTGTTCAATATCCAACCCGTTGACTGGGCAAACGTCCACTTCGATAGGCTTAAGCCCCAGCCTCTCAACGGCTTGCAAAGCGCCATAAAACGCCGGCGATTCAATCACAACATGGTCGCCAGATTGAGTCACGGTTTGCAGGCTTAAGTTCAGAGCTTCCATCGCACCCGAAGTAATCACGATATCTTGATGGTTAACGCTAATACCTTGTTGTAAGTAGCGCTGTGCGATCTGCCTTCTTAATGACTCGCTGCCTGGCGGCAAGTTGTTAATCACGCTCGCACCCGTCATTTTTCTGCCTGCACTGGCTAGGTTTCGAGTTAAGGTGGGTAAAGGAAAAAGATCTGGGTCAGGAAAGGCGGAGCCAAAAGGAACAATACCCTCAGCAGAACTGGACTTTAGAAAATCAAATAAGCGATCGTTAATCGCCTTCTTCTCTCGAGCTACTGGCGGCTGATAATCCACACCGTCGACTTTAGGAGCAACAAAGTAGCCAGACTGAGGCTTGGCAATGATCCAACCTTCGCTTTCTAGCAACTGATAGGCTTGTAACACAGTACTATTACTGACGTTGTAGTTACGACAGCTCATGCGCACAGAGGGGATCTTCTCTCCTGAACGCCATGTGTTATTAGCGATCTGAGTTCGAATATCCTTTGCAAGCTCTTCATAACGCGCCATCTAATTGTACTACCTAGATAAATTCCTGTGGACGTGTGATCTTATCATTAACGTGATCAACTATTGCTTCTATCCATATGATTGCACCTAATTTCTATAATTGTGTGAATTGGTTCACAGATAACTTTGTAAGCTTTGCTAAGTTTGTATCCAAGGTATGAGCTAAATTCGCTTTACGCCTCAATAATTTGATGTAACCCAAAAACATGCGAGATAACAATGAAAAAAATAGAAGCAGATCAGTTAAGTTATAAAGGAGAGTCAAACGGTGTTCATAGTTGGACAACACCGAGTGGCCAGCCATACTACTGGCACCCAGATTGGCTCCATATTGCTGAAGATGCGACAGGCTCACATCCAAAGCAGAAGCTAGATGTAGACCAAGATCAAGCACCTACTGAAAAGCACGCGGTATCTGCAATTCTTAAGCACATCAACCAATGGGCAGCAGACAAACTGGCGTCACACCCAGAAATTGAAACTGGCTCAATTGAAGCTGAAATCAATCTTAAAAAGTAGTCAGCTTTTTATCATCGTTAGGTCGCGTTGCAGCTAGTCTTCTCACTCCTCATCGCAACCTCATCGACGTAATAGCCTCGAGACTCAACCGAGGCTATTCAAACCTCTTCATAATAACGCTGTAATATTCCCCACCTAGCTAACAAAAATTCAACACTAACCACTTTCTTGTATCAATCCGCGAAAGCTATCGATAGAATTTCCGGTCTCATTCATGTCATCTATGTTAATCATACATGTGCCTTTATCCGTCAATTAATCTAAGGCTCATGTAAATCAACAAGAACAAAGGCTTATCGATGGATACTTCTAACTATAATAAATCGCTAACGACCCAGTTATACGCTATCGCCGGTGTGCTCTTTGGCACTTATGGTAGCCGAGTGTGCCCGATGCTTGAGAGCCTATCCACACTGGAGATTTTCACTCACGTCAGCATCGTCTTTGTCTTAGTTTGGCTTGTTCGTCACTTTTTATTCGCTAATCACGCTTTGGTTAAGCAAGGCAGGTTTGCTCAGCTTGATACCTTTCTGTTCTTCGCCGCGAGTATCCCATTCGCACTGTATTACAACCTTAGCTACGAGTTCACGATAGACAGCAATCTAAAAGTCTTGTTTGGAATGACCTTATTCGGTTTCTTCACTGGCACTATCCTCCAGTTACACGCCAAGTTAGCTCAAATCGACAACATGGAAGCAACTGGTCAATTTGATTTCCAACTGATTGGTGAACGAAGCTCACTAATAAAGCAGATGATTGGCTTGGTGATGGTACTTCTGGTAACGCTGACGACCATGCTGACCATGATTGCAGTCAAAGACATCTTCTGGCTAGAACACAACCCTGACCGCTTACTTGATGGCACTGGCAAGATCAGCGTAATTAAAGAATTCATCTATTTAGCACTGGTGTTAGGCGGCTATGCCATTGTCATCATGACACTTTGGAGCAAGCTGATTAAGCGTATTCTCCTTAGCCAAGAGTGTGCATTAAATAAGGTGACCAATGGAGAGCAAGGTGTACGCCTGCCTATTTTTGGTTACAACGAACTTGGCTCAATGGCAGCCATGACCAACACCATGCTGGATAGCTTAGAAACGGCTCAGAACGAAGTGAAAACGACTCGTGACGTGGCCATTGTTAGCCTATCAGCACTTGCAGAATCTCGAGACAACGAGACTGGCGCGCACATTCTAAGGACTCAAGAGTATGTAAAGGTTTTGGCACAACAACTCAGTAAATCTCAAGAACACGCCGCATTATTAACGCCAAGCTATATCGAGTTACTTTATAAGTCTGCTCCTCTACATGACGTAGGAAAGGTCGGAGTGCCAGATAGCGTGCTCCTTAAACCGGGCAAATTAACCGATGAAGAGTTCGAAATAATGAAGGGTCACCCGGCGATTGGCGCTGAAGCCTTATCTATTGCAGAAAAGCAGCTCGGAAGCAGTTCTTTTTTAAGGGTGGCAAAAGAGATCTCTCTCACTCACCATGAAAAGTGGAACGGCAGTGGCTACCCAAATCAATTGGCTGGTGAAGACATCCCTTTGTCGGGTCGCTTAATGGCCTTAGCCGATGTTTATGACGCATTAATATCTAAACGCGTCTATAAACCGGCATTTACACATCAACAAGCCAAAGAGATCATTTTAGAAGGTGAAGGTTCTCATTTCGATCCGCAAGTTGTTCAAGCCTTTTTAGCCGTCGAAGACCTTTTTGTTGAAATCGCAGCCACTAACAAAGATGGAAAAAGCGTAGAAAACGAACTCGAGAGAGAAAGCCTTATTGCTTCCACTGCATAATCTTTTCAAAAACCACTAACTTCTTACACCCTATAGGTTAATCCGTAGGGTGTTTTGTTATCAAATACCCTCTTTAGTCAATAAATCTGATTGAAATGGATTTTTTTTGGTCTTTCTGTTCACTTCGTATTGTCTTAAAAATTCCATACAGGTATAACTACCCATAGATACTATCCCCTCTCAATTGACATGGATGAAGATTATGTTTGAAAAAGTGTTAGCTGCGCCTGCCGACCCTATCCTCGGCCTTACTGAAGAGTTTAAAAACGACTCTCGTGCAGAGAAAATCAGCCTTGGTGTTGGCATCTACAAAAATGAAGATGGTCAAACGCCAGTACTTAAAACAGTAAAGAAAGCAGAAGCTGCACTTCTTGAAAACGAAAAAACCAAATCTTACCTAACGATTGAAGGTACAGCTGAATACGGTCTTGCCGTTCAGAAGCTACTTTTCGGTTCAGATGCTGAAATCGTAACTTCTCAACGCGCTAAAACAGCACAAGCTCCGGGTGGTACTGGTGCTTTACGTGTTGCAGGTGAATTCATTAAGCGTCAACTTGGCGATGTGAAGATCTGGATCAGTAACCCAACTTGGGCTAACCACAACGGTGTTTTCGCTGCTGCGGGTATCGAAACAGCTCAATACAGCTACTACAACGCTGAAACAAAAGACAAAGACTTCGCTGGTATGGTTGCTGACCTAGAGAAAGCATCTGAAGGTGATATCGTTCTTCTTCACGGCTGCTGTCACAACCCAACAGGTATTGACCCAACAGCTGAAGAGTGGGAAGTACTGGCTAAACTCGTTGCTGAGAAGAAACTTCTTCCACTATTCGACTTTGCTTACCAAGGTTTTGCAAAAGGCGTTGAAGAAGATGCTGCTGGCCTTCGTACTTTCGCTAAGTACAACAAAGAGATTCTAGTTGCGAGCTCATTCTCTAAGAACTTCGGTCTGTACAACGAGCGTGTTGGTGCATTCACTTTAGTTGCTGAATCTGCAGACGTAGCAACAACAGCATTCTCTCAAGTTAAGAGCATCATCCGCTCTATCTACTCTAACCCACCAGCGCACGGTAGTGCTGTCGTAACTCACATCCTTGGCGATGCTGGTCTACGTGCTGAATGGGAAGCGGAAGTCGCTGAGATGCGCGACCGTATTCAAGAGATGCGTGAGCTATTCGTTGCAACACTGAAGTCTGAAGGTGTGGATGCAGACTTCACGTTCATCGAGCGTCAAAACGGTATGTTCTCTTTCTCAGGTTTGAGCAAAGAGCAAGTAAACCGCCTAAAAGAAGAATTCGCAATCTACATTGTTGGCTCTGGCCGTATCAGCGTAGCGGGCATGACTAAGTCAAACATGGGCCCTCTATGTAAAGGTATCGCTGCGGTTCTTTAATCGTAACAATACCCAGTCTGATTTTGCAGACAGATAGATATGCAAAAGCCAGCGATTAAGCTGGCTTTTTTGTAACTGTCGTAACGTGTGAGGTTTAATTCAATTAGTACTCTAGGAAGAACTCGACACCTAACTCATTGGTCCTCTCACTTACTCCTGTGCTCCCCTCACCATCTCTATGCTGGTATGAGCCACCAATCGCAAACTTGTTGGTCACTAGATAACGTAAACCTAGGTGGTAAATTTCTTCATCGAATAAATCACTTCGATTGAGCTGTACACTACCGTTCGCAATCCAACGCTTAGCAAAGCCATAGTTAAGCTCGGCTTTAACACCTTGGATGAACTCGGTGTCAGAAGATTGAGTTCTGTTGGTATCATTATCTTCAACCTCGCCTTTAGTCACACCGAGCAGGTAGTACGCCACTATATCTAAATCTTTCTTAATACTGTAACGGTAGCCAACACCTGGCATAAGCGTATCAATTCGAGTTGTAGTGTCATCAGGGTGGATAAAACGCGCGGTATAATCACCAAGCAATAACCAATCATCGGTCATGGTGTAGCTCACACCCAAGCCAAACGCCGATGCATTATTATTGCCCCCAGCATCTTCGTTTAAACTGCCTGAATGCGCCTTAGCATAAACGTGGTCGTAATCAAGAATATCCACACTGTGAGTGTCTGCCCACAAACTTGGAGAAAACATAAAAACTGCAGATACAAAACTAAGCTTCCACTTCGACATTCCCATCATCCTTAAACTGTCACTCCATTATTTGAAAGGTTAGTCTATCCCTAAGACTTTAAAAAGGTTTTAGCTCACAGATTGATTTGTGACGGCAAATTATTATCAAATGTTGTACCATGAAATCATACAAACCAATGGATGATTACTATGGATGCTGAGTTATTAGAGATTCAAAACTTTCTGGCACAATACCCCCCTTTCAATGAGCTCCCTGAGGAGATGTTGACGAAAGTGACCAGCAGCGTGGAAATTTCTTATTACCGCCAAGACACACCTATCATTCACTTTGGTGATCAAATTCATGATCTGTATATGGTTCGAAGCGGCGAAGTTGAAGTCTATCGTCGTAAAGGCGAACTGTATAACCGCCTTGATGAAGGCCACCTGTTTGGTCAAATGGGCCTGCTTACCAACAACAAGGTGCGCTTCCCAGTAAAAGCGACCGAAGATACCCTGCTCTATTGTATTCCTGAGCCTATTTTCCAAGAGCTCTACGATAAGTACGACTCTTTTGCTGATTTCGTAGAGGTTGAAGATAACGCGCGCCTTCGTCAGGCAAACTCAAGTAATAACGATGCCAACGACCTCACGACGTCTAAAGTGAAAACGCTGCTGACCAGTGAAGCGCCGATGATCGAAAAAACGCGCACCATTCAACAAGCGGCCACCATGATGGCGGAAGAGAATGTCTCTTCCTTGCTGATCATCGACCCAGACATCGTGGAAGATGATGAAGACGATTCGACGCCCGTTATCGGTATCATCACCGACCGAGACTTATGTACTCGCGTACTGGCAGAAGGCCTCGATCCATCCGATGAAGTCTCTAGCGTGATGACACCTGAGGTTATCTCTCTTGACCACAATGCCTATGTATACGAAGCCATGATGACCATGCTTCGTTACAACGTGCACCACTTACCTGTCTTGAAAGATAAGAAGCCAATCGGTATTATCGAAGCGACCGACATCGTCCGTTACGAATCTCAAAACTCGCTACTATTAGTAAGTAGTATCTTCCAGCAACAAAGTATCGAAGATCTCAAAGTGCTTTCTGAGCAAGTGAAAGACAGCTTTGTCCGTCTCGTTAACGAAGATGCCAATGCTCACATGGTTGGCACCGCAATGTCGGTAATTGGTCGTAGCTTCAAGCAACGTATTATCGAACTCGCGGAAGAGCAGTTAGGTAAATCGCCAATTCCATACTGTTTCTTAGCATTAGGCTCAATGGGGCGTGATGAACAATTGCTGGTCACAGACCAAGATAACGCCATCATTCTTGACGACACCTACGATGAAGCAAAACACGGCAAGTACTTTGAAGCGCTTTCAAAGTTCATTTGTGACGGCTTAGACCAATGTGGTTACGTATATTGCACAGGCGACATCATGGCAACTAACCCGACGTGGCGAATGACCCGCAGAGAATGGGAAGAGTGCTTCGCTGACTGGATTGATGATCCAAACCCGAAAGCACTGCTGAACGCGTCGATCTTCTTCGACCTAGATGGTGTATATGGTCGCCTGAAATGGGCAGAGCAACTAAACAGCTTTATCGTAAGACGTGCACGCAAGAACAACCGTTTCCTAGCGTGTCTGGCACGCAACGCACTCAACCGTACTCCACCGCTTGGTTTCTTTAAAGACTTCGTTATGGAGAAAGATGGTCGTCATAACAACTCCATCAACCTCAAACGACGTGGTACGGCTCCTCTAGCAGACTTGATTCGTGTCCATGCGCTAGCGGTAGGCTCTCGCTCTAAAAACTCATTTGAACGCTTAGATGACATTATCGACGCGGGTATTCTGCCAAAAGGTAGAGCACAGGATCTTAAAGATGCGATGGAATTTATCTCTCTGGTGCGTATTCGCCACCAAGCGCACGATGTTGATAATAATGTCGAGCCGGATAACAACATTGAACCAGAGAACTTGTCCGATTTCGAACGTCGTAACCTGAAGGATGCATTCCAAATCTTAAGTAATGCACAAAACTTCCTTAAGTTCCGTTACCAAGCCAGTAACAAGTTTAAGTAGGGCCTATGAACAAACTATTCAGATCACCTGCGGTCGATTGGCCATTTAAGTTTGCTCAAAAGCTTGAACGTGCCCAGGATGGACGCTTAAAGCAGTTCTACAGCCAACCCCTTCCAGCGCCTGACACACCGCTTTCAGAAGTGATGTTCTTAGCGTTGGATTTCGAAACTACCGGTTTGAACCCTTCCAAAGACGGGATCATCACCATAGGTTTAGTGCCATTTACTCTTAACCGAATCTACCTTCGACAAGCAAGGCACTGGACACTGCGTCCGAGGCAGAAGCTAGAGGAAGAGTCAGTGGTAATCCACGGCATTACCCACAATGACATCATCGATGCGCCAGATCTTGATGAAGTGTTGGATGAAGTATTACAAGCGATGGCTGGCCATATTCCCGTTGTTCACTATCGCCGTATCGAGCGAGATTTCTTAAACAACGCATTGAAAGTGCGATTGAATGAAGGCATCGAATTTCCGGTGCTGGACACGTTAGAGATTGAATCTCAGATCCAGAACAAACTGGCTGGCGGCTTATGGAATAAATTAAAAGGTAAGAAGCCAGGTTCGGTTCGACTAGGGCAAAGCCGTCGTCGATACCACCTACCCGACTACACGCCACATCATGCGCTTACGGATGCCATTGCAACCGCAGAGTTGCTTCAAGCACAGGTTGCTCATCACTTTTCACCTGATATGCCACTGAAGAGTTTCTGGTTGTAACGGCACTTACAAAGTTCATCACTATTAAAAAGCCCGCTATATCTCAATAGCGGGCTTTCTCTATCTGACTACTGGTTTATACCGCTGTAGGTCCAACCAAGCGCATTTCCCAATCTTCGACTTTACCCGTTTCGAGGCGACGAGCAACAAGCGCTCCCCAAGACTCAACTAAAGGCAATTCCATCATTTGGCTTAATAAGTCTTTATCTAAGCTACCGGTAAAAACGGCACCCATGATACGAGCAAGTGACCAGTCAGGATAAGGACGTTCGCACAGTATGATCTCATCGCCCGCACCTATTTCGCCCTCTTCTAACACTCGGAAGTACCAACCAGTTCTGAGTGTGTCTTGCAGCCTTTGCGCCATATCGTGTTGGTCAAAGCGCACATTGAGCTTCCAACAAGGCATGCGCCCTTGCGATACCTCCAACAAAGTAGAGCCAATACGGATTTTATCTTTTAAGCAAATCGATTGTTCGGTCACACCACTTGAGCTGATGTTTTCTCCAAAAGCGCCTGCTGATTGGAAGACGCCTTTGTCGCCCAACTCCTGCTGCCAAACTTGATAGTGTTCACTTGGATAGATATGAAGGGCTTTCTGAATGCCGCCATGAAAACGCGGATCACCTTGCTCATCATTGGTAAAACCCAGCTCCGTTGCGTGTTGACGCTCCAACAAGACTTTTTTGTTGATGGCACTTTTTGCACCATGTGCGAAAGCGACCGTTTTGCCTGCCAATACATTGTTAACCACACCTAACTTCTTCATATCTCTCCCTTCTTGTCTAAATCTTATTATTATTTCTTGCGAGAATATTGCCTTTTACGAACAGCACTAACGCTCGCCTAATGATCTAAATATCGGAATCGCCGCCAACACTTCAATATTTTGGTCGGTGCTTTTGAGGTAGCGAGTCTCACTATCAGAAACCAACACATGACGCTGATAGCCCTCTTCGATTGGAAACTTAGCTAATACGGTATCGAGTGATGTTTCACACTTGCTGCGGTCGATATTCTCTATATCAACTTTAAACAAAAGCTGGTTCTGTTTGGATATCTCTACTTGAAAGCGCATGCGTATATTCTCTCGGCTTCATTCTATTTGCCGAGCATGATAGCCTAGGGTCGCCGCGTCAGAATAGGGACATAAGGACACTTAACCATGCTAACCCGCCAAATCGATTCTCGTACTGGAGTTGTCACCTCCAACAAGATGATGGCCGCCAATCCAAATTCGCCCGCGCTCGTTAAGACTATCGACATGCCGAAAGGTTACATCGATGCGATGCACCAACACACATGGCATCAAGTGATCTTTCCACTCAAAGGTTTACTACAAACTCAAACAGAACACTATCAACACCTGGTGCCGCACACATCGGCTTTGTTTGTCCCTGCCGGTATTTCACATGAATCTATCGCATTGAGCCATACCACGTTTGTTGGTATTTACCTTAACCCAGCCTTTGGAACGAAGTATGAGCCAGAGGTTCGAACCATTGCACTGACTCCCTTTCTAAACGAGTTATTGCAAGAAGTTCGCAGACAGTGTGAGGGATTGGCGAGCGATGAAGAAGTGTCTCGCCTACTGTCCGTATTGCACGACCAAATAATGAAAGACAACGTGCAGACCTTTCAGTTGTTATTGCCACAAGACAGACGTTTGAAGTTGATATTTGAAGCCCTCACCGATGAGCCAAATTTGGATTTGTCGCTCAAAGCGTGGGGAGAAAAAGTAGGTGCATCCGAGCGAACCTTGTCGCGATTATTCGCGAAAGAATTCAACACCTCGTTTCAGCTGTGGCGCCAACAAATACGACTCATTTACTCACTGTCTCTGCTAGACGAAGATGACTCAATACAAAGCATTGCTGATCAAGTGGGTTATCAAAACGACTCCTCTTACATTAAAGCTTTCAAAGCGACATTTGATGTCACACCACAGCAGTTTCGTTTGAACAGTAAAAGAAGATAGTCAGGGTTACAGATAAGTGTTTGCGAAACTAAAAAGAAAAAGAGGAGCCGTTAGCTCCTCTTTTAAATGTTTAATCTCGGGTAGACAGATTAAGCGTATTTCTCTTCGAAATCTTTCATGAAGCTTACAAGTGCTTGTACACCTTCTAAAGACATCGCATTGTAAAGTGACGCTCTCATACCACCTACAGCTCGGTGACCTTTCAGTGACTTAAGACCAGCCGCGTCAGCCAACTCTAGGAACTTCGCATCTAGCTCAGGTTTCGCAAGTTGGAACGGTACGTTCATTCTTGAACGGTTTGTTGCGTGTACTTCGTTCTTGTAGAAATCAGAATCGTCAATCGCATTGTAAAGTAGTGCTGCTTTTTCTTGGTTCACACGCTCCATCGCTTCCACACCGCCTTGAGCCTTCAACCATTTGAAAACAAGACCAGACAAGTACCAAGCGTAAGTTGGTGGCGTGTTGAACATAGAGTCTTTTTCAGCCAGTACTTTGTAGTTAAGAATGCTTGGCAATACGTCATTTGCAAGATCCAGCAGATCATCACGTACGATAGCGATACAGATACCCGCAGGGCCGATGTTCTTCTGCGCACCGGCATAAATAACACCATATTGAGACACATCGATCTTGCGAGACAAGATGTTAGATGACATATCAGCAACAATAGGTTTATCGGTTTGTGGTAGCTCGCTGATCTCAATGCCATCGATAGTTTCATTCGGGCAGAAGTGAACATACGCTGCTTCAGGATCGATTTTCCAGTCTTTTGCTGGAACCACAGCGGCTTTACCATCGACTGTTGTTTTTGCATTGAACACATCGATTTCACAGTACTTACTTGCTTCAGCAACTGCGCTTTCAGCCCAGTAGCCCGCATCAATGTAAGTTGCTTTTGTTGCGTCACCAAGAAGGTTTAAAGGCACAGCGGCGAATTGAGCACGAGCGCCCCCCTGACAGAACAGAACTTTGTAGTTATCTGGGATGTTCAGAAGATCACGTAGGTCTTGCTCAGACTCATCAGCAACTTTAATAAATTCTTTGCTGCGATGGCTGATTTCCATAACAGAAGTGCCTAAACCGTTCCAATCAATGAAGTCAGCTTGTGCTTGTTTCATTACTGGCTTAGGCAGAGCCGCTGGGCCAGCACTAAAATTGAATACGTTATCTAATGTAAGTTCCATGGGGATGATTGCTCCTGCTAAATAATAACTATGCAAGTAATACCATGTTTTACTCAACATAAAAACAACAAAAGAGGTCTTATGACCTCTTTTGTTTCGTACAGTACAAAATCTTTAACTTAATGCGCTAAATTGCCCTATGAGTATTCTTGCCTACTCAGTTTTATTGAACAAAAGCCGGCATAAGTAGTGCAATTAGTGGAATTTCTTGTCCATTTTCAAACACTAGGTTTCCATTTTTTAGGTCAGCGCTGATTTCGTAACCCTTGTCTGTTTCTTTGATCATTTCCATCACGATCAACTCATCAATACCTTCGCGAATAAACGGGTACTCTTCTACCAATCCGTTCGAGAAGCTCGAGTGGAGGTTACCCGTTAGTGCAGGCATGATCATTGAAGGGTTACTGCTGATGTTTTCTGTACCTTCAGGAACACTCACTAACCACTTCGATTCAAACTGGCCTTTGCCTAACTCTAATGACATGTTGTTCATTGAAAGGTCGAAGCCCTTAGCAAACAGAATGTCGATGAATGGGATGATCTCAGCAACGTCTTCTTGTGTAAGAACAGGATTAGACTGGTAAATCTCAAAGATTTTCTCGAACGACTCACTGTCGAGTTTAGACATTTCGAAATCAACGTTTAAGTTGTTCACTTGCCCTTCGCTCGTCTCGATATTAGCGATATCCAGTTTAAGGTTGCTACGCAGACGCTTAGTCGCTTCATCTAGGTGAGATTCAAAGTCATAGGTTGAGTTCTCGATAGTCATGAATGGCTGCATTGCCGAATCTGAAATCAAGAAACTATCAATCGTGAAGTTCTGCGTGCCTAGCCAGTAACCTTTAGCTTGTTGACCAGAACCCGTGCCTTTTAGGTTTGACAGTGTCACCTCTTCACCCGTCTCAAAATCGATTTGAACAGAAGGGACAGAAAGCTGGTAATCCACTTGGCCTAAGACAGTCGCATGGCCTGTCAGGTTCGATTTAGTGATAGATACCGAGGTGCCATTCTCATCAGTACCTTGATGATTGAATTGGCTTAGCTCGAAGTCGAAATCCGTATTGCCGTTCAGCTCTGTGCTCGTCGTTAAGGTCAGTGGCAGGATGTCTGCATTGTCTAACGTCGAAACAGCGTTAAGGCTAACCAAACCATGGCTAACCGCACTGTTAATGACAAACTTACTTGGTAAGCCATCAATCGCAAGCTGTTCTTTTAGATTTTCATCCGTCACAGTGATGCGAGTGGTTACATTAGAAGAAAGGTAACCTCTATCGTACTCAACGATCTCAGCTTGAATGCTCGAATTGTTAAGTTTTGCAACGCCATCAGTAATCGCATTTTGTCCAATTTGCCCAACCGCTAGAGGCCAACAAAGAGCCAATGAGATTGCGCCGCCAATTGCGCCAATTTTTCTTAACTGTTCCATGAGTTCTCTTTCTACATGTGTTTGTTTTTTTTCAGTCTAACCCATCAGTCGCAAACAAGAAACATTGAGTTAAATCAGTCTATTGCTCGATACTCCAAATCACTCAGCAAATTAACGGCTAGCTCTCATCCTTAATCAGCTGTTCTTGCTAGGCTATAAGCGTTGCGACTACTAAGGGTAAACTGTGAATCAATACGCTGTTATCTGTTTGGACAATAATCCAGTTAGCATCGAACGAATACGTACGGAATTAGCTCCGTTATCTTGTGTGTTCGATATCTACACTGCCGAGAACATTGAAGATGCGCACCACGCATTGGAAGACATCCACGACAATCATCAAACTGTTGCTTTGGTGATCACTCACCATCACTCTCAGTTTAATGGTGTGCAGTTTCTTATTGAACTCGAACAATTACCTCATAGTAATACGGCGAGAACCATACTCGTCAGTGCATCGTCAGATATTCAATCCATACTAACTGCGGTAAACGAAGGCAGGCTTAATCACTGCTTAACCAAACCGGTTCAAGATCAGGTTCTGTTCAAGTCAGCACAAAAGGAACTGACCTCTTTCGTTATCCAGTACGATGCTGAAAACCTACTGTCCTACAGTGATGCGTTAGATCAACACCGCCTACTAAGAGCCCACATAGAGCAAAAGATTCAATCTTTTCAATCAGGCTTTATTCACGATTACCACCAGCTTTCAGACAATGCGCTCGCTGAACGTGTCTTCAATGCCTTGCAAGAGGTCTTCTCCAAAGATGATAAAAACAAAGCAATTCGCGATTACTCTCCAGAGCACTTGTTAACGGTTGAAGGAGAAGACAATCGCTTCTTATGGTTGATCATTGAGGGTGAAGTCGCCCTCTATAAGAAAGATGAACTAGGACAGCAGCGAGAAGTGGTACGTCACTCTAAAGGCAACATCGTTGGTGGAATGTCATTTGTGACAGGCGAGCCTTCATTCTCTACAGGGATCACTTTGACACCAACTCGAGTCATTAAGCTAGATAAAGAGAGTTTTGCTCAGGTGATGCATTCCAATAATACTTTGCTGCCTTTGTTTACTAACCTACTGCTCCGTCATTTTAATCGCCGCTTACAACGTAGTATCACCAACAAAATCAAGCTGCAACAAACACTTGAATCATTAGAGTCCGCACACCAGCAGTTAATTGAAAAAGAGAAAATGGCCATGCTTGGACAACTTGTCGCAGGTGTCGCGCATGAGCTTAATAACCCCATAGCGGCAATTATGAGAAGTATTGAAACGCTATCAGAGCATCTAGACCAGATACTGGAGCAGCTATCGGTTCCTCATTCTAATAAGGGAACGGAGGTATTGGCGTGTTCAAAATTAGCTAAACCGCTCTCCACTTCTCAGGAGAGAGAACTGGTAAAACATTTAGCATCAACCATAGATGATCGTGCCCTCGCAAAAAAAGCCGTGAGATTGAATTTAAGCCAAGATGCTAAGGTTTTAGAGACCTTAAAAGACTCCCCTGTCGCAGGCAAAGAGTTACTCAACGACTTGGAGCATTACCATTACGTCGGCAACTCTATCCGCTCCATTCAAGTGTGTAGCAAGCGCATTGCCGACATGGTTAAAAGCCTAAAAAGCTATGCTCGTGAAGACGATGAGCTTCGCCATTACACAGACATACACGAAGGCATCGAAGACACTTTGGTGATCTTTGAAAACCGCTTGAAGCATCATCAACTTGAAAAGCACTACGACACCAACTTGCCGCCTTTGCTTTGCCAATCACTGGCGCTGCAACAAGTCTGGACCAACCTTCTTTCTAACGCACTCGATGCCATTCCAGAGCGAGGCAAGGTTTCTATCTCTACTTCACAACGGACTAAAGACAATCAAACGTTTCTAGTGGTGCAGATATCAGACACTGGCATTGGAATCGCTAAAGAAGACATTCATTCTATTTTCAATCCTAATTTCACAACCAAAAAAGAAGGTAACTTTGGTTTAGGGATTGGGTTATCTATTTCTCAACAGATCGTTTCGGCCCATCAAGGATTTATTTTGGTGGAGTCTGAGGTTGGAAGCCACACTCACATGCAAGTATGGCTGCCGTTCAAACAAGAAGGAGCACCTCATGAATAAGTACTTAATTTTATGTGTCGATGATGAACCAGAAGTGCTCAATAGTGTGCTTCAAGATTTAACGATGTTTGAAGATAATTTTGTTGTTGAGGGCGCAGAATCGGTCGATGAAGCCAAACAAGTCATCAAAGAGATGGAGCAAGACGGCATTAAGCTCGCTTTGATCTTATGCGACCACATCATGCCGAAAAAAACAGGTATCGATTTTCTTATCGAACTTAACCAACACGACTCTACAAAGCCTACGCGCAAGCTGCTGCTCACCGGGCAAGCCGGGCTTGAAGATACGGTAACGGCCATTAATAACGCGGCTCTCGATTTCTATATATCCAAACCTTGGCAAGGCGACCAACTCAGAGACACCATCACTCAGCAGCTGACCGACTATGTGATTGCCAATGATAAACAACTACTGAATTGGACTTCGATTCTAGATACAGAGCGCATCCTAACCTCGATGGCAAATAAGCGCACAAGCTTTGGAGAGTAACGCTTTCGATTAACGTTTGAAGGGCAATGAGATAAATAGCAGTCAATATAAGACACGAACAGACACATATAAAATCTGGATGATTCACTTGTCCAACTTTCTCATTTGCCCCAAAACATGAGATCTCTGTAGCAGACTGGCTCTTAATTTGTTTATTTTTTAACCAAATGATTAAGGATTTACATTTTAATGGATTACTTTTCCGTGAGTTAGATTAAACTGTCTCGATGTTTATGGTTTGCCGATTTATCTCAAACCAAAGGAATTAACACTAATAAAGGTTTACGGTCGTTATGCGCAAAATACTACTTACTACCGCTATGCTGTTGGCTTCGAGCCAAGCGCTAGCTGTCGAAGAACAACCACAAGTAATGAGCAACTTCAGCTACGATTACTTCGAAGCACGTATTGGTGCTAGTCCTGTTACATTTGGTGGCGCGTTCAGTAAGTCAATCCACCCGAATGCTCACGCAATTGCGCGCATTGATTCAGAATTTGAAAGTGATTTCGACTCTGCTGTTGGTCTTGGTTTCCACGCTCCAATTAACAACTGGGCAGACCTAACAGGTGAAATGCTAGCGCGCATCGTTCAGCCTGAACACACAAGCTCTACTGACATTGGTATGGAAGTTAACATTGGTGTTCGCCAATGGCTTGGTCCACAACTAGAAGTTGGTGGTAAAGGTGGTTACGTTTCTATCGATGACAACGATGATTGGATCGGTTCTGTTTACGCACGTTTCCACTCTACAGAGCTATTCTCTATCGGCGCTGAAGCTCGTATCAACGACTTCTACGGTGATCAGCTAATGTTCACAGCTCGCTTCAAGTACTAATACTTAGCTGACGAGTTCGAACCTTTGGGTTCCAAGAGAATACTTAGCCTCTTTCGTTGAGGCAGAAACAAAAAAACCGAGGATTTATTCCTCGGTTTTTATTTATAAACTGTAACTTCAAGCATATAAGGACGACTTCTTTAGTGGCAGCTCTTTAGTAATTGCTGCTTGCGTGGTTCTTGTAATAGTTTCCAGTGGATACCATCAATCGCACCCGCAAATTTCCAAAGTAGTTTTAGGTCAACATCGTTTCCGTACGCTTTGCGAACCTTATTAAATACTTCTGGTGCGCCTAACTGCATAAACATAGAAACATCGTCGACACCCGCCTTTTTCACCATGCGCTCTAACGTAAGCTGCATGTTAGGAAGATCTCTTAATCTACGGCTAGCAGATGACTTCTTGAAGCTGCGCTGCTGAATTGAATTATCGATAGAAGTACGAATAATGCTATCCAATTCAGGATGTTCGCATGTGAACAGATCAGTAATATCGTAGTAGTTTACGGTTGCTGTTGTCTGCTTTTTCACATGGCGATACTTTTCACAATCAAGATCTGCCAGTTTTTTATCTAATGACTTGCCACCTCTAATGAATAAACAACCTTCACTCAATAAGGCAAACATAGCGTCATTTTGAAAGAGGCCAATACCTCCGAACATAGAACGTTTTTGATGCTCACCAAATTGATTCACGTAATTAATAAATGCTGTCTCGGTCATATCCGTTGATCCTTAATCAAATTACCCCGATTAGGTTGATCACCAGACAAGCAGCTTTTTATGCGAAAAATTTTGAATCTAATTTTTATTGTTGTTTAGGTGAATATTATAGTTGCGTTTTTCACCTTTAAATAAATGATACTTCGAAAAGAAAAATAAGTCTGGACTTAGTTCACATCAATCAATTGTGTATTCCGCTTTTTCATGATTAACATCACACAAAGCTATCATTCCGTGATTGAATTTTGACGTTTGATGATACACCGGTTCAATATTTAAAAGCTCGTGTGAACCGATCAGTATTGCCTCGCAGCATTGTGGCTTGTAAAATGGTAGGACATACATGTTTTTACTTTTTATATGAATCATTTATCGTTTTTCTGGCTACCACAAAACAAGGCACTTCTTCTTAAGGGCCTAGAATCAGAATTTGCCCAACTTGTTGGACATTCCATTTCAGCGGGAAAAATAACCCTTCCTCCTATCCCTAACGTTGTACTTAAAATCCAAAAACTTTGTACCCTTGAATCGACTGGGATAGCCGAAGTTGCCGAGTGCTTACTTGAAGACCCAGGCCTTACAGCCATCGTCATTCGAGTTGCAAACTCGGTTGTTTTCAACAGACGCAACATTACCTGTGTCGACATTATGACGGCCGTTTCACGCCTGGGCATGTTGCGTGTTCGTGACATCGTGACAGCGCAAGCGATCGAGCAACTCAAACATTCAGTTGATTTAAGTAAAGAGTGTAACCAGCTATTGATTCAAAGCGCTTCTGTATCAAAAGAGTTAGGCGCAACCATGGTACTTGTGACCAATGGCTTTAAAGAGATCGCTCCTGCTGAATATCGCTACCTTGAACATGAGAAGTCTTTGCTGGTTGGATTGTTAGCCGATATTGGGCTGTTCTGCCTAGTAAGCGAATACCACCTGTACCTTGATAACGGTAATTACCTCGACCACGATATCGCGCTGCAGATTTTCCAAGGCCAATGTTCAGCCACCAGCAAGCTAGTACTCAAGCGTTGGGGCTTCGACAGCGACTTCATTGACGTGTGTAGCAACACCATCAACAAACAAGAAGAACGTGAAGTTTCTTACTTAGATATCGCACGCATTGCTAACCACCTACTGATGTTCAGAAACAAGGATGAGAACATCGATGATCACGAAGTTGAGCTCAACGTGACAGGTGCAGAAGTGCTTTATAATCTAAGCAACTTGAGTAAACATGATTTTAATGCAAAGCTAAACGACGTGATCAACGCCAGTGGCTTCTAAGTCATAGAAAAAGTTGAAGTAATTGCAATAGAGGAAAGCATGTTTACAGGGATGATCTTCATATTTGCTCCACTTGTTGTGGGGTATCTATTTTCAATTTCAAACACCCAAACGCTAGAATTCATTAACCGCTCTACATCGCGTTTGATCTATGTAATTCTAGCGCTGATGGGATTAAGCCTTGCCGCGCTTGATAATCTTGGTAGCAACCTACAGACAATCCTTCTTTACACAGTCACTTTCTTTGTCTGCTTGAGTGTTTGTAACCTGATGGCATTGCCCGCAATAGACAAAGTACTGCCACTCAAAACAGACAGCAGTCAAAAGAAGCTGCCTCTTTCTTCGATGGCAATGGAGTCCGCCAAACTCATTTTGGTAGTCGGCTCAGGCCTTATCGCAGGACTCGTTCTGCCTATTGGCCTTCATTGGGTCGATACAGCAAGTGAATGGATTCTATTCGTTCTTCTATTCTTCATTGGCATCCAGCTGCGAAACAGCGGGCTGACCTTAAGACAAATCTTGCTCAACAAGCATGGCATGGTCATCGCTGTCACGATAATTATCACCTCTATGTTAGGTGGTGTTATCGCTGCTTACTTGCTGGATATTCCTCTGTTTAAAGCGCTAGCCATGTCTTCTGGTTTTGGCTGGTACTCCTTGGCTGGAATCCTAATGGGTGATGCATTTGGTCCGGTCTACGGTGGAGCGTCATTCATGCTTGAGCTATTGAGAGAGCTTGTCGCGTTAGTCCTGATTCCAGTGCTTATTCGTAGCTATCCATGTACGTCTATTGGTTATGCAGGAGCTACCGCCATGGACTTCACTTTGCCGGTCATTCAAACAACAGGCGGCGTTCGCTGTGTACCTATCGCGATTGTTAGTGGATTTATATTGAGTCTACTCGTGCCCATTTTGATGCTGTTCTTTGTATCTCTTGCTAACTAGATCGCAGGAATAGCGATCGATTTAGATTAGAATGCATCTCGAATACTATCGCCCAAGACACCGATACAGTTACCCAAATAAAAAGACACTAAGTGTCATTGCTCAACAAAGAATGATCACGGTAACCTGTAACGACAAAGTAATAACAAGAATAAACTTACAAAAGGACCCGCTATGAAACGCCTTTGCGTCGCATTACTGCTAGCTTCAACTTCTACTTTCTCTTTTGCAGCAGATTCAATGTCTGAAACAAACCAGTGCCAAGCGAAAAAATACGATGCTTACATCGACGCTTCTCTAAATTGGTACGCCGATCTTGCTGAACTCACCTCAGAGCAATACCCAGAGCTAACAGAAGTAAGTGAATGGTTCCTTGAAGGCCGTAAGCACCACTTCGAGCTAAATCGTGCTGCGGTACACTACTACCTAGTGAATGACTCAAGCAAAGTAGCAACAGAACAACCGGTTGAAGGCTGGCTGCAACTTGAGCAGCATGACATCAAGACCCTATCACAGCGTGATGATGAGCTAGGCAAAGTCGCTAAAACGACGTTCGACGACCGTCAATCAAAGCCTCATGAACAAAATTACGAGCTGCGTTCGGCATTCGCAGAGCTGCTTAGCCACCCTAAACAAATCGACACTGCACTTCAGCGCTACAACAGCTCGATCGCTGAACTTGAAGCGATTAAATGTAAGTAACCCCTCATTTAATAAGCTTTTGCGAGAAGTTGGATTTCATAATTAAGACGGGACATTGTTCCCGTTTTCGTTTAGATTGTCCCGCTCGCGTCAATATTAAAAAAATAACTCGCTTGCTATGGTTACGGAACAAAAAACAGCAGATGTTAGCTTCGACAGTCTTCTACGTATCTTCACGGTACCTGAAGGCCCAGATTCAACACTCACTCAAATTGAAGACAAACTTTCACGAAACCTGAATCAATTCTTACGTGAACACATCGTGGCTGAAGAAAAGCCGCTGCGTGAAATTGAAAAAGATTTTTCAAACGCTCAGATCCCAGAGCAACCTGAGTTTGTTTCTGAACATACTGAGCATCTCCTCGATTCTCTTGTATCGCACTCGGTTCATACTTCATCGCCAAGCTTCATTGGTCACATGACGTCTGCCCTGCCTTACTTTTTGATGCCGCTTTCAAAAATCATGATTGCGCTCAATCAGAACCTAGTAAAGATCGAGACTTCCAAAGCTTTCACCCCCCTAGAGCGTCAAGTTCTGGGTATGCTACATCGCTTGATCTATCAAGACGATGACGCGTTCTATTCTCGTTGGATGCACAGTGCAAATCACTCATTAGGGGCGTTTTGTTCTGGTGGCACTATCGCGAACATTACTGCGCTTTGGGTCGCACGTAACAATGCACTAAAAGCACAGGGCTCGTTCAAAGGTGTCGAGAAAGAAGGTTTATTCAAAGCCATGAAACACTACGACTACGAAGGCCTAGCCATCTTAGTCTCTGAACGTGGTCACTACTCTTTGAAAAAAGCTGCTGACGTGCTGGGTATTGGTCAGGAAGGTCTTGTATCAGTTAAAACGGATAACGATAACCGTATTTGTACTGACGACCTACGACTGAAGATCGAGCAGCTCAAGCAGAACAAGATTAAGCCTTTCGCCGTTATCGGTGTCGCTGGTACAACTGAAACCGGTAATATCGATCCGCTAAGAGATATTGCAGAGGTATGTGCTGAGTCTGACTGCCACTTCCACGTGGATGCAGCTTGGGGCGGCGCGACTTTGATGTCCAACAATCATCGCCACCTACTTGATGGTATTGAACTAGCTGACTCTGTCACTATCGATGCTCACAAGCAGCTTTACATCCCTATGGGTGCAGGTATGGTTCTGTTTAAGAAACCAGACGCGATGACTGCGATTGAGCACCACGCTCAATATATCTTACGTAAGGGTTCTAAAGACTTAGGTAGCCATACGTTGGAAGGCTCTCGCTCAGGTATGGCGATGCTGGTTTATGCTGCAATGCACATCATAAGTCGTCCAGGCTATGAACTGCTGATCGATCAAAGCATCAACAAAGCACGTTACTTTGCCGACCTGATTAAAGAACAAGATGATTTCGAGTTAGTCTCTGAACCAGAGCTTTGTCTACTGACGTACCGCTACGTTCCTGAAGCAGTAAAAGCGGCCCTGCTTAAAGCCGATCCTGAACAGCGTGTGGAGTTGAACGAACTGCTGAATGAACTTACTAAGTTTATCCAGAAGAAGCAGCGTGAAACCGGTAAGTCATTTGTCTCTCGTACTCGCCTAAACCCTGAAGCGTGGACTCATCAGCCAATCATCGTTTTCCGCGTGGTATTGGCTAACCCGTTAACGGGCAATGAGATTCTTTCTTCTGTGCTTGAAGAGCAGCGTGAAATCTCTAAACTTGCTCCTAACTTGATGGGTAAAATCACCAAACTGGTTACGCAAATCAACGCATAGCCATTCAATTTTAGTTGCATCAAATTGAAAATTTATTTCTTTTTGATGTAACTTAGCTGTCAGTTCATACTCAAATCGCATTCTTTTTGCTCAAAGCCTCTTCCAATTCTGTAGTTTTCTAAAATTTTGTTGAGGCTTGTCATATTCCTAAGCATTCATCCCGTGTTTTTGTATTAGTGAATAGTATGTTAGGTTTATACTGACTCTATGGTGCTAGTTAGCTTGATATCTATTTGATACAGCAGTAATTACAACATCCAATAAAACCTTGGTATTGTGCTTACTGATATTTGTTTCAGCCATACCCCCTGGTAATAAGATATTAACTGGCAAGTTGTTCTCTATACCCTTGTGAACACTATGAATACATTAGAAAAAATACAAAAAAACCTGGAAAATTTCAGCAAGTCTGAGCGTAAGGTAGCCGAAGTAATTATGGCTTCCCCTCAAACTGCAATCCATTCTAGCATTGCTACCTTAGCTAAAATGGCTGACGTAAGTGAGCCTACAGTTAACCGCTTCTGTCGTCGTTTAGACACAAAGGGCTTCCCTGACTTTAAACTTCACCTTGCTCAAAGCTTGGCGAATGGTACACCTTATGTGAACCGTAATGTCGAAGAAGATGATGGCCCAGATGCTTACACGCACAAAATCTTCGAATCAACAATGGCATGCCTAGACGTTGCAAAAAACAGTCTAGATGCGATGCAAGTGAACCGCGCGGTTGACTTGCTGACTCAAGCAAAACGCATTTCATTCTTCGGACTCGGTGCTTCTTCTGCCGTAGCGAAAGATGCTCAAAACAAGTTTATTCGTTTTAATATTCCAATCACGTGTTTTGAAGACATCGTGATGCAACGAATGAGCTGCATTAACTGCAGTGATAACGACGTTATCGTGCTTATCTCTCACACAGGTCGTACGAAGAGCCAAGTTGAGATTGCCAACCTAGCTCGTGAAAACGGCGCAACGGTTATCGCTATCACAGCGAAAGACTCTCCACTTGATAAGGCAAGCTCGCTGTCTATCTCATTGGATGTGCCAGAAGACACTGACGTTTACATGCCAATGGCAAGCCGTGTCGTTCAGATGACTGTTATCGATGTATTAGCAACAGGCTTTACACTGCGTCGTGGCTCAGGTTTCAGAGAGAATCTTAAGCGTGTCAAAGAGTCACTTCGTGATTCACGCTACGAGAAATACTCTCAGTTCTAATCCCAAAGATATGAATTAAAAAACGGAGCCTAGTGCTCCGTTTTTATTTATCTGCATCTTCAATAGTGTCATAGCCATTAACCAATACTATTAAATAGTCCAGCTGTTCCCCTTCTCCACCACACTATTCTCTGAGGCATAAGAGTTGATGATCGTGAAACTCGACTCCACTATTTGAGAGTCATCATCGTTATGACTAAACGTAACTTCACTCTGAGCTTCACCACAATGACACTTCTCACAAACCTGCTGCAAGATATGTATCAAACGCTCTTGATTCAATGGCAATGGATTCCCTTTAATAGCAACCGACTTAAGTGCATCAGCCGATACCTCTTCGAATTGGGCTTCACAAACACCAAACTCTAATAGACTTGGTAGCTTGAGCGTATCGAGCACTTCTGATAACCAAGAAATTGCATCTTCTGCGGAGGCTTGCGCTTTACCCGTCACAATTTGAGCAATCCTTTGGTAGCGTTCTAAAATGTCACTTCGCTGCTGCTCTCTTGCAACCTCAATATTCTCTAGCATCACAAATGGCGCTAATCGAGCCGATATAACACTGTGCGGAGCTGAAATCTTTCCACCCAACGCAGAAGCTAATCCGTGTGCAGCACCTAGCTTGGCATTGGTAATAGCCATACCACCAAGCATGGAAGCAAACGCTAGATCTGAGCGTGCTTGAGGCTCATCATAAACGCATGCTTGTACCACGGAGCCACTCAGCTTACGTAACCCTTCTTCGCAGATCATATCCGTCAATGGGTTTGGATCTCCGCACACATAAGCCTCCATCAGGTGAGTGAACGCATCCATCGCGCCCCTGCCCGACAAATACAGATTGGTACCATGAGTCAGAGTCGGGTCGACAATCGCTACATCAGCCAGCATGTCTGGGCTTCGTAAGCTGATCTTCACTTGGTCTTGCCCTGATTTGAGTACCGCATTTTTAGTCACCTCTGCGCCGGTGCTCGCGGTTGTGGGAATAGCAATAAATGGCAGTGGTTGAGTTTTTAGAGGGACATTGCGCCCAACCACTTCAACGTAGTCATAGAGGTTACCTTGGTTAGGCAATACGGCAGCCAACGCTTTGCCCATGTCTATCGCACTGCCACCGCCCATAGCGACAACCATATCGGGCTTAAATCGTCGAGCGGATATTGCCGCCTCCTCGACCATTTTGATATTAGGCTCACCAGAAACCGCGATGTGTTGGTAGCGCATGCTTTGCGCATCTAGATAATCAGTGACTATTGAAGTGCGCTGGAGTGTATTCCCGGTCACTAATAACACGCTGTAACCATATTGGTTGAAGAGAGACAATGAAGCGGAGAGTGCTCCATCACCAAAGATGATCTTTGTAGATGTCATAAATTGAAACATGGTGCCTCCTGCGCCTATGACCAAACAAAACTGCGAACTCTTGGTTGTTGGAATGTTGCCTTTGTACCCTGTGCCTGTTTTAAAAAGGCCCATTAAGAAAACAACTCTTGTTGCCAACCCACACGTCTAAAGGCAACGCTTCGTGGGTTGTGTATGAGCGATCTAACCTTTATCGTTTAATTTTCGTCAATCAGTCATAAGATGCCTCGTTCTGAAGACAATTTTTTTGACGAAGTGCAACTTGTCACACTAAAGGTGCATTAAAGTCGCTTTCTTAGGGGTAATTCACACTCTGATAATAAGGGTACTTAGACTTGATACTGACCAAAAATTCGAGCGGATCGCTTTTGTGAACATTATTTGCTCTGATAGGCAAAACCTATTGTATTAAGAGGTAATTCCATCTTTATTTCCCTAAAGCATTAGGGCATAGTTGGATTCAAGAATTTTTGAGTCTTGTTCAATTAAGAATAGTTGACGTATTTTAGGTTAACGAGCCTCATCCCGTATTTAGGAGAAATGAAATGTTTGTAGTTATTTTTGGTCGCCCTGCTTGCCCATTCTGTGTTCGTGCAAAAGAGCATGCTGAAACTCTTAAAGCAAAACGCGATGACTTCAACTACCGCTATGTTGACATCCACGCTGAAGGCATCAGCAAAGCAGACCTAGAGAAGACAGTTGGTAAACCAGTTGAAACGGTTCCACAAATCTTCATCGACCAAGACCACATCGGCGGCTGCACAGAATTTGAAGCATACGCAAAAGAAAACCTAGGTCTTTTCGACTAATCTAGTGTTTGAATCTTGGGCTAAGCCCTTAATCAGCTGAACATTTTTAGTATCAGACTGTAAGATTTCTATTAAGCCCGCTTATTGAAGCGGGCTTTTTTTATAGCCAGTTTTCATACGATATAAGAATCTGGTCAAAATCAAGTAAAAAGGGAAAATATCACTTATAATTTATTTATATTTAGATACAATCCACATTTCAAACTTACCCTGTTTTTCACGCCTATTATTGAGCGACCACTGTGAATATCGACGTTGTTTTTTTGCTAGAACAAAACCCCATTCTCCTCATCTTTGTTGTTTTATCGATTGGTTTAGCCATTGGTAAAATTCGCTTTGGTAGCCTGCAACTTGGTAATTCAATCGGTGTTCTGATTACTTCCCTTGTAATGGGTCACCTTGGTTTCTCATTTAACGCAGACGCCCTAACTATCGGCTTTATGCTGTTCATCTACTGTGTCGGTATTGAAGCGGGGCCGAACTTCTTTGGTATCTTTTTCCGAGATGGCAAACACTACCTGATTTTAAGTTTAGTGGTGCTCTCTACCGCTATAGCGCTTACTTACTTCTGTAGCGAATACTTAGGCCTTGGTTTCGGACTTTCTGCCGGCATGATGGCTGGTGCACTGACTGCGACACCAATCTTGGTAGGTGCGCAGGACGCACTCAACTCAGGGCTTGCTGAAGTGCCAAGAAACATGGATTTAAGCCTTATTATCGAAAACCTATCGGTCGGTTACGCGATGGCTTATCTGGTTGGCCTTATCAGTATGATTATGTTTGCCCGTCTGATCCCAAAACTTCAGAAAGTGAACCTACATGACTCAGCTGAACAAATTGCTCAGGAACGTGGCTTAGGTGCATCAGGACAGCGCAAGGTTTACCTGCCAATTATTCGTGCTTATCGTGTGGGGCCAGAGCTTATCTCTTGGACAGATGGTAAGAACCTGCGTGAGCTGGGTATCTATCGCCAAACAGGCTGTTACATCGAACGTATTCGCCGTAATGGCATTCTTGCCCACCCAGATGGTGATGCCATTCTGCAAGAAGGCGACGAGATCGCATTGGTTGGTTTCCCGGATAGCCACGCGCGCCTGGACCCAAGCTTCCGTAACGGCAAAGAGGTGTTCGACCGTAACCTTCTCGACCTACGTATTGTGGAAGAAGAGATCGTCGTTAAAAGTGACAGCATCGCAGGTAAACGCCTTTCAGACCTAAATCTATCTGAATACGGCTGTTTCCTTAACCGCGTAGTACGTGCTCAAATTGAAATGCCGATGGACTTAAACATCGTGCTTTCTAAAGGTGATGTACTGCAGGTGAGTGGTGAAAAGAGTCGTGTTCACGGCCTAGCAGAGAAAATTGGTTTCATCTCGATCCACAGCCAAATGGCGGATCTAATGGCGTTCTGTAGCTTCTTCATCTTGGGCATTCTATTTGGTTTGATCACCATGACATTTGGCCAGGTTTCATTTGGCTTAGGTAACGCCGTTGGTCTACTGCTATCAGGCATCATGCTTGGCTTCTTACGAGCGAACCACCCTACTTTTGGTTATGTACCTCAAGGGGCACTGAACATGGTCAAAGACCTCGGTTTGATGTTCTTTATGGTGGGTATCGGTTTAAGCGCTGGTGGAAAAATATTCGAGCACCTGACCCAAGTTGGCCCTCAGGTCATTGGTATTGCTCTGATCGTCAGTGTGATCCCGGTATTCTTCGCTTACTTAGTGGGCGCTTACGTACTTAAGATGAACCGTGCGCTGCTGTTTGGTGCGATCATCGGTGCACGAACCTGTGCTCCCGCGATGGACATCGTGAATGATCACGCTCGCTCAACAATCCCAGCTTTGGGTTATGCGGGCACCTACGCGATAGCAAACATCTTGATGACCTTAGCCGGTACCTTCATCATCATTATCAGCTAGCCACACATCGCCAAGCGATTCATTTCTAATGCACTAATTCATGTTTGGGTTAGTGCATTTTTTATGGCTTATTGTAAGCCTTTCTGCCTGCTTCCCCACTCCTGCTCTAAACTCACTTTGTATCTCGAGCCTCTTCACTCGTATCTGCTCTTAAATCTTTTCGTATCTCGAATCTCGTCACTCGCAACTGCTCTTAATCTTTTCGCATCTCGAATCTCGTCACTCGCAACTGCTCTTATTCTTTTCGCATCCCGCCACTCGCATCCCGAATCCGCTCTTAATCTTTTCTTATCCCGTACCTGCTTTTGAGACAAAAAAATAGGCGCTCAATGAGCGCCTATTCGTTTAGATTCGATAATTTGAATAGATGTCAGCTACATCAAATTCAACAGCTGGGTTAACGTCAGCTTCGTAATCAACACCTTCAACACCGAAACCGAATAGCTTCAAGAACTCTTCTTTGTACTCAACGTAGTCAGTAAGTTCTTTTAGATTTTCAGTTGTGATTTGAGGCCATAGGTTGCGACAATGTTCTTGGATGTCGTCACGCAGTTCTAGGTCATCCAGACGTAGGCGATTTACATCATCAACTTCTGGAGCGCTGCCGTCTTCTTTGTATAGACGCTGGCTGAACATACGGAAGATCTGTTCCATACAACCTTCGTGAATACCTTCTTCACGCATCTTCTTGAACACCATAGCGATGTAAAGAGGCATAACAGGGATTGCAGAGCTCGCTTGAGTCACAACAGACTTAAGAACAGCAACGTTAGCAGTACCGCCAGTTTGGCCTAGTTTCTCGTTTAGCGCTGCCGCTGCACGATCTAGGTCCATCTTAGCTTTACCTAGCGCGCCATCCCAGTAGATTGGCCACGTTAGTTCAGTACCGATGTAGCTGTAAGCAACCGTCTTACAACCGTCAGCTAGAACACCAGCTTCAGAAAGAGCATTGATCCAAAGTTCCCAATCTTCACCGCCCATTACGGTAACAGTGTCTTTGATCTCTTCTTCAGTTGCAGGCTCGACGCTTGCTTCGATGATTGTGTCTTTGTTTGTATCAACCGCAGTTGACGTGTACGTTTCACCGATAGGCTTTAGAGATGAACGAATGACTTCGCCAGTCTCTGGCATTTTACGCACTGGAGACGCCAGTGAGTATACAACCATATCGATTTGGCCTAGATCTTCTTTGATCAGGTCAATAGTTTTCTGTTTAGCTTCGTTAGAGAAAGCATCGCCATTCAGGCTTTTTGAATATAGGCCTTCTTCTTTAGCAAACTTGTCGAACGCTGCTGAGTTGTAGAAACCAGCTGTGCCTGGCTTTTTCTCAGTACCGGCTTTCTCAAAGAAAACACCGATAGTTGAAGCGCCGCCACCAAATGCAGCCGCAATACGTGAAGACAAGCCGTAGCCACTTGAAGAGCCAACAACTAGTACACGTTTAGGTGCGTTTGCGATTGGGCCTTGAGCTTTTGTGTAAGCAATTTGTTCTTTTACATTAGCTTCACAACCGACTGGATGTGTTGTAGTACAGATGAATCCGCGAATTCGAGGTTTGATGATCATATTCAACTTCCTTAAAAAATCAGGTTAAGGATAAAAGTTTCGTACGCAAATGGCATCTAATTTCTGTAAAAATGTGGTGAAAATGCAAGTGGTTGGAGCACTCAGTGAATATTTGCTGACTAAGTCACCATTTGTTAACGCGTCTATTGCGACTTCTATGACAAAAACAAAAAAAGGCACCTTTTAAGGTGCCTTTTTTCATTTCTTAATCTAAGCAACGCTATTTAGCTTAGGTTTTAACTCTTTTCGCGTCAAAGTTTCACTGTAATCGTGACTGAAGTGGTCAACTTGAATTGCAGCGTAGCGTAGTTTGTCTGCCGCAACGATTTGGTCAACTTCGTCTTGAGTCAGTACATCAGCCGCAAGTGCTTGAGCAAGTTTGTCTTGCAGTAGACCTTTACGAGCAACCTTGCCCTCTTTAACCGCTTTGAAGATCTTACGCTCAAGTGGTTTGATGCTGTACATCGCATTAAACGCGTTTTCCATCAAGCCAACACTATCGTCCTCTTCCTGACCAATGTAGCAAAGGTGGGTCAGGCGTTCACGGTGTGCACCAGGAGTCATCAAGCTTTCAGCCAATTGAACGGTCAGATCATCACTTGGTTTTTCGAAGTGGTTACCTACAGGGAATATTAGCCCCTTAAGTACCTTACCAACGACCTTATTCGGGAAGTTGCGGTACGCTTCTTGTAGTGACTTCGCAGCGTGGTGGAAACAGTGTTGAACCGCGTAGTGTGCATAGTCTAGGTCTGCTTGTTGACGACCTTCGTCTTCATACTTCTTAAGCGCAGCTGAAGCCATGTATAGGTAACTTAGACCATCACCTAAACGTGCAGAGATAAGCTCTTTACGTTTCAGTTCACCACCTAGAGTTAGCATCGCGAAGTCTGCACTTACCGCTAATGCACGGCTCAGACGAGTCAAGTCTTGGTAGTAAGGCTTAGTTGGACCACTCATGTCCGCTTTAATGAACTTAGAGCCAGTCAGTGCTGCACCGAACGCACCAAACGTGTTTTTAGTTGCGTGACCAATATGCTTGAACAACAAGTCATCGAAGTCTTTCGCACCTTGCTTCTCATCTGGGTTAGCTGCCGCTTCCATCTCGCTTAATACGTATGGGTGACAACGTGTCGCACCTTGACCAAAAATCATCAGGTTACGAGTCAGGATGTTTGCCCCTTCTACTGTGATTGCAACTGGAATACCTAGGTAAGGTGCAGCCAAGTAGTTCATTGGACCATCTTGAATTGCACGACCAGAGTGAATATCCATTGAATCATTCAGAATAGTACGAGCCATCTCTGTCATGTGGTATTTCGCGATAGCCGTTACGATGCCCGGCTTCTCTTTCATATCAAGCGATGTCGTCGTCAGCGTTCGTGTCGCTTCTAGTAGATACGTTAAACCACCGATACGACCTAAGCTCTCTGCAACGCCCTCAAACTTACCAATCGACATACCAAACTGCTTACGAACGTATGCGTATGCACCTGTTGTTCTTGCCGTTAGATGGCCCATCGCCGTACCTAGTGCTGGTAATGAGATACCACGACCCGCAGATAGACATTCCACTAGCATACGCCAGCCTTTACCTGCGTAATCCGCGCCACCGATTAACCACTCCATTGGAATGAATACATCATGACCACGTGTTGGACCGTTCATGAAAGCAAGACCTAGTGGGTCATGACGCTCACCAATCACAACGCCTTCATGGTCTGCTGGAATAAGCGCACACGTGATGCCGATATCTTCTTTATCACCCAATAGTTTTTCTGGATCGTGCAGTTTGAATGCAAGACCAAGTACTGTTGCTACTGGTGCTAGCGTGATGTAACGCTTGTTCCAGTTAAGCTTGATACCCAGTGTCTCTTTACCTTCGTGCATTCCCATACATACGGTACCAACATCAGGAATACCGCCTGCATCAGAACCCGCTTCTGGGCCTGTTAGTGCGAAACATGGGATATCAGTACCATCAGCAAGACGTGGCAGCCAGTAATCTTTCTGTTCTTGTGTACCATAGTGAGATAGAAGCTCACCTGGACCCAGTGAGTTAGGAACCATTACAGAAACTGCGGCACTGATACTGCGAGTTGCGATCTTAGTAACAATCGTTGAGTTTGCGTGTGCCGAAAATTCGCGACCACCGTACTCTTTAGAAATGATCAACGAGAAGAAGCGTTCTTTTCGTAAGAAGTTCCAAACTTCCTTCGGAAGATCTCGATCTTCTTTCACAATCTGATGGTCATCAAGCATAGAAAGCAAGGTTTCTAGCTCATTGTCCATAAAAGACTGCTCTTCTGACGAAAGTTGAGGCTTTGGATATTGGTGCAGCTTAGTGAAATCTGGTTTACCAGAGAACAGCTCTCCGTCCCACCACACGCTACCCGCTTCCATCGCTTCTTTCTCAGTGCTAGATAGTGGTGGTAGTACTTTTTTAAAGAGTTTAAAAGCTGGGTCACTTACCCATTTTTGTCTTAGAGAGCTCATAGTTCAGATCCTTTTGTTCACTATATTGGTTGTGAATTTATTCGCTTTTTATTGTTTTATTCTTCTGCTGACATGCCAGCGGCCAAGTATGGAATTAAAATATCGACCACTGCTTTGGCATCCATTTTCTTTCCGTAATCATTCTCTGCAATTTCTACGAGAGCCTGACTCGAAGCCATGGTGAATACACAAGTCCCGAGGGTGAAGTGCAAACGCCAAAATAACTGTTCTTTAGTTAGGTCCGGGTTAGCTTTCATTACTGAGCTAGTAAACAAAGTCAGCACTTCGCTATAACGAGTCGTAATGAACCAACGCAAATGCCCTTGTACGTCCGTGTAGCCTCTGCCGATAAGTAACATGAATCGGCTGGTACCATTTGGCCTTACATCATTCAGTGCTCGTAGTGGCTGTCTTAAAGACTCAAACACGTCATTCATAGAATACGTTTCGTTCAAGTTTAAGTTCACTAGTGCATCTTGCAGTGCAGGCATAAATGCTTCCAAGTAGCGATTGAGTACTGCACGAACCAGAGTTTTCTTGTCACCAAAGTGGTAGTTCACCGAAGCTAGATTAACATTCGCTTTACCCGTAATAGTGCGTAAAGAGGTGTCATTAAAACCATGCTCAGCAAACAAGCCTTCAGCTACGTCTAAGATTTTGTCTTTGGTTGTACTTCTTGGTGCCATTTCAATCACTCGTATTAAACAACTGTTTGAAATATACGACGAGAACATTTATTTAACAAGCAAGCAACATCACACTTTCACAAATTGGTCGTACCAGTTAAAAAATATCGCCACTAACCGATTGAATCGCGGGAGATTTAAGAAAAAAGTAAAATTTAATGAATTTTCTGGGAACTGATTCAGAAATGGAGAGTCATAAATTACGTAGAAAACAGAGTATTTAGAAATTTAACAGGCCGTCAAACTTGTTTTTCTCCCTGCTTTCTTAATTACTGCATTTTCCTTATTAACTCCTATACTTGTATCCGCCCAAACCACGTTGGTTTGGGCTTTTTTTTGGTTCATCGCGGATTAGCGGGAACTAAAAACAAAAACGGTAGTAAGTGATATGGTTTAGTCGCCAAACAAAAATCATACACAAACTACCGTTTTCATGCCGAATCATACTTTCCTATCTTCATTCTGGGAAGGCTTTAAAATAGTAAAGTCTCACCAGACAGCATCACTTATTACACTGACTCTTAAACCTAACTCTGAGGCTAAATGCCTTTGCGGTCTTGAAG